>CAZGFN010000043.1:0-22442 GCA_964524945.1 uncultured Isosphaeraceae bacterium | reverse complement strand
GGCGGTGATCTGGCCGACATCGATTGCAACTTCAACTTTACGCCTGACGATTGCGAACTCAATATGTTCACCGACTGTGATGCCAATGGCGTACTTGATACGTGCGAGATTGCCGCAGACCTCGCGCTCGACTGTAATGCCAATGGCATTCTGGACAGTTGTGACATCCTCAGTGGCGTCGATACCGACTGCAATGCCAATGATATCCCGGACTGGTGCGACATCAACCTATACCACACTTCAGACGACACCAATGGTGACGGACTCCCCGATGAGTGCTTCTGCGAACCGCAGTGCGACCTGAATAATGACGGGGCATGCGACATTCAGGATTTCTTGGATCTGCTAGGAAGTTGGGGCTGCGTGGATCAGCCTGGTGTCTGCACAGGCGACTTCGATGGCGACGGTGATGTCGACATCAATGACCTCCTCGGTTACAACAGTAATTGCCAGTAGCAACCGCTGTCACGAGGGTGACACCACCGCAGAAACGCGAATGACCAGCAAGTCGAGCATTCGCTGTGCCGTTCCGATGCCCCGACGGAGTCGTTGCTGACTGCGAAGCGCGTCGCCAAGCAGATGGGCCAAGCGAGATGGGTCGGCACGCCGAGCAGCAGAAAGCGTTGCATCGCCACCGGGGCCCCACAACTTTAGGTCCTTGCGAAGTTGCGCATCACCTACGCCTGCGCGTTGTAGCCTAGACGCCGCGTGCAAACGCTTGAGCATGTCAGTCACCGCCCACGCCACCAGCACGTCACTTTGCCGCGAAACGCCCAGCAACTCACGGAGCATCGTCAACCCCCCGGGCGCGCCGCCAGTGAGGATGGCTTCCTGAATGACCCATGCCTTCTCTTCGCGGCTCAGCGGCACAGCCTCGTCGACCAGCGCTGAATCGATGGACTGATCTTCGCGGCACATCGCAGCGAGTTTGGCCAGTTCCGCATCGAGCCGGGCAAGATCACACCCCACACGTCGGACCAGACGCTGCGCCGCGGCAGGATCGATGCTGCCGTTGTGGGCCTTGCCAACACGAGCCGACACCCACCGCAGGGTGTCAGGTTGGTTCAGTGGCTTGACCTTGTGAACGATGCCAACGGCGTCAATGAGTTTGTCGAGTTTGCTTCGGTGCCATGTGTCGGCACGAAGCAATAAAGTTGCATCGGCCACAGGCGACTGTGCATATTGTTCTAGCAAGGTTCGAGCACGAGAAGGTCCGCTCGCCCCACCTTTGGACACTAGAAATCGATCGGCCTTGGTGACCACCACGAGTTTGTGCTGCTGCAACAGGCCGTAGGTCCGAAGTTCGTCGAGCACATCAGCGGCGGAGGCTGAGTCGCCGTTGAATTCAAATCGATCGACCTCTCCGTGGGCCGCTTCCAGCACTTCGATGAGTTGCCGTGTGCAATACGGCACCAGAAAGTCGTCTCGTCCAGCGAGCACGACGATTCGCATCGATGCATCAAATACAGGCTTGGCCATACGGCACACAATACCCAGCAGCCGCTCCACCTGAATGTTCGCGTACGCTCTCCACATGCTCATGCTCGAGGTCATCCACGGCCCAGATCGCGGCCACCTGCTCCCGCTGCCCTCAGGCGAACCCCAGTTGTTGGGCCGCTCCAGCGAAGCCCTGCCGCTTTCGGATCGTCGCATCAGCCGCCGCCACGCCGAACTCATGCCAAGCGGTGACGATTGGCTGCTGCGTGATCTGCAATCGTCCAATGGAACCTGGGTCAATGGCGTGCGGGTCACGGGCGTGACGACCCTGCGAATCGACGATGTCATCGGGTGTGGCGATACGCAGGTCCGGCTCATTCAACGTGACGATTTGCCTGCGGGACCATCGCAACCCTTGGCAGCCCGGCTTCGCATGGCACCTCCACCGGTCATGCCACCTCATGAAGCGGATGCCTCCCGGATGCTGGCAATGATTTGGTCACTCACAAACCTGATCGATGCCCAGGGCGACATTGCCACATCACAACTGGAGCAGGCCATCGCAACAGGTCTCGACGCTGAGGCAGCGGGCGAACAACAGGGTGAGGATCTTTTGGCAGTGCAGGTGTACCTCGACCGCGAGCCCATCGTGCTTCGGTTCACCACACGTCAAGGACCATGGCAGAGTTGGCAGCGATCCGCAGCCGACTTGGCGGCCTGGCTTATTGAGTCACTCATCGAGGCACACCGGGTGCAGGAGCGTGATCGGCTCGCGGCCATGGGGCGAACGGTGGCAGCCATCAGTCACGCGGTCAAGAACATCCTCCAAGGCTTACAGGGCGGCGCGGGCGCCTTGGAGATGGCACTCGACCGCGGCGATCTGGACCTCGCCCGCGAGGCATGGCCGATCCTTCAACGAAACCTCGATCGCATTCATGATCTGACCTTCAACATGCTGGCGTGGTCACGCACCAGCCATCTGGATCTTGAACCCGGATCACTTGAGGACTTGGTTGGCGATATCGCCCAAACCAACCGAGCCATGTTTGAGCAGCGTCGTGTCACGCTCGAGATCGCCGCTGCATCACTGCCCAATGTGCCCTTCGACTCGGCCGCGTTGCATCAGGCCATCTTGAATCTGCTGCTCAATGCGTTGGAGGCAGCACCACCGCGACGCGGAGTCGTTCGGGTGGCCACTATGGTTGATGACGCTGCTCAGGAGGCACTCATTGCCGTCTCTGACAATGGCGAAGGCGTCGAGCCCACTCAACACGCGACCATCTTCGAGCCATTCGCCTCGACACGCGGACAGCGGGGCACGGGGCTTGGCTTGGCCGTCACCCGCCGCATCGTCGCGGCGCACGGAGGACGCGTGACTGTGGACTCGTCTCCCGGCCAAGGCGCCTGCTTCACCATTCACCTTCCATTGACCACCGCATCGGGCGACCCGGGCGACACCGACATGCCTCCGCCAACGATGCCCGTAGAGCCAACACGATTTGAGCGTGGGTAGGCCCAGTGAGTTGAACTGGGGCCTAATGACTCCACAGGCCGTCAGCAGGGCCCGAAGCCACTACGCATGATCAGGGCATCGTCGATATCAACCACGCCATCGCTGTTGACGTCGCCCGAGCATGGCGGCGGGCAGTTGAGGCACGACATACCAGCGGGGGGCCATCAAATCAGTGCGGGGGCCGCTTCCCACCCCATCAGTGGTACGTGACTAAGGACCATAACTTTGAGAACATGAGCCCCATGTGAACGCCGCAGGGCGCGTACCGTGGCCCTATCATGCCCGGCTCAAACTCACCGCCGGCCTCTTTCTGGCCGTCGGCACCGACATAGGACACGATCGCACGATGGATCCCCTCGCGGCCCAACCCACCATGATGATGCCTCCGCTGATGGCGGCAGGCTCCTATCAGCGGACCCGGGAAATGACCCTCGACGAGCTCTTGCTCGAAAACCGGGTCATCTTTCTGGTCGGCGACATCAACCACGCCTCCGCGGCGCGGATCATGATGCAAATGCTGTATCTGGAAGACCAAAAGAAGGGTCAGCAAATCAACTTCTATATCAATAGCCCAGGCGGTGTCGTTGATGACACACTGGCTTTGTACGACACGATGCGGTTCATCTCAAGCGATGTCGCGACGTATTGCATCGGTCGAGCTTTCAGCGGCGCCGCAGTGCTGCTGGCCGCCGGCGAGCCAGGTAAGCGGCATATCCTGCCCAATGCCAAGGTGATGATTCACCAACCCTATGGTGGAATCACCGGACAAACCACCGATGTGGTGATTCAGGCTGAAGAGATCGTCCGCTCCAAGGAAACGCTCAATCACATCCTCGCCTTGCACTCGGGGCAGGACTACGACACCGTCGCCGCCGACAGTGAACGAGACAAGTATTTCTCCGCCGCCGACGCCAAGAAGTATGGCTTGGTTGATGAGGTCTTTGAATTCCCGGAGCTCAAGAAGAATGCCTGAAGCCATGTCACAACTCATTCCAATCGTCATCGAGAAAGAAGGCCGGGGCGAACGCGCCTACGACATCTATTCACGGCTGCTCAAGGACCGGATCATCTTCCTCAATGGTCCGGTCATGGACGACTCGGCGAATCTCATCGTTGCACAGTTGCTCTTTCTGGCCAATGAAGATCCCAAGGCCGACATCAACCTCTACGTCAACTCACCTGGCGGCAGCGTCACGGCAGGCTTGGGCATTATCGACACGATGAACTTCGTGCCATGCGACGTGGCAACCTTCGTCATCGGCATGGCCGCTTCGATGGGATCGCTCGTGGCGTGCTCGGGTGCCAAGGACAAGCGGTGCGCTCTGCCCAACTCCCGAAACCTCATGCACCAACCGCTCCTCAGCGGCGTCATGGAGGGGCAGGCCACCGATCTGGAGATCGAAGCCAACGAGATGGTCCGCCTTCGCGAGGCTTTGTACACGATTTACTCCAAACAGACCGGGCGGTCGATGGAGCAAATCAGCATTGACTGCGAACGCAACAACTGGCTCGATGCCACAGGTATGTCCGAATATGGCTTGGTCGATCGTATCATCGATCGCCTGACCGACTGATGCGTCTGGGCATTGCATCGACCATGATGCTGACTGCCATGCTGCTGCTGGCGGGCTGTGATGGCCGTTCTCGACGTGCTTCGGCACGACTCCGCACGGAGAACGCTGCGATGCAGCAGCAGATCGAGACCCTGCAGGCCCGGGAAACGGAACTCGAGGCGACGCTTGCGATGGTCGAGTCACAGCATGAGGTGAATGCCGAGGCGCTGGGCCAAATGCCGCAAGTTGCTGGCTTGGCGGTCTCGCCACTGAGCGGCTTTGAGCCAACCAATGACGACACATCGCTTCGACTGGAACTCCATGTGTCGGCCCAAGACGGTCGGCAACGTCCGATACAACTCGTTGGGCCCATGGAAGCCCAGGTGCTTCGCCCAGTTCCCGGACGTTCGCCTGAGGTCATCGCCACGACCACATTGAGCCCCAGTCAGGTGCGAGATGCTTGGCGTGGTGGCTTGATGGGTGCGACCTACCGTATTGATGTGCCCGTCCAAGCAGCATCCATCGCCCCTGATACGCCGGTACTGGTGCATATCTTCCACACCGATGCTCGTACCGGAAGGCAATTGGAAACCACCGCATCTGTTTCCCACCATCCGTCCACGCAGTGATCCCTTCCCACAATCGACGGTAGACTTCGGCCATGCGAACAGTATTGGTGCTTCTCTCTTTGATTTCACTTGGCTCGGCGGGTTGTTACCGGCCGTTGTTCGATGAGAAATTGCCACGCCATCAATATGAGTCCTATGACACCGCACGCAACGGTCCGGCACCGGCAGAAGAGTACGACCTGTTTGGAAACCCCCAGCCAGCCCTGCAACAACGCCTGGGCGACCGATGAGTCATTCCGATCACGCAGCATGGACGCCGCGTGCACACAACAATCCGCCCAGACCAGCCGCATCCATTCAAGTTGAATGGGGTGTTTGTGCCGATATATCTACTGAGGGACAAGGACGACCCCACGGGATGAGTGCGCCATATCACAATCGATCACGCGGCCCGAGCCGACGTACCCAAATCGTACTGGCCACCTTTGCGCTGGCGATGACCGGTGCCATGGCCGTTCTGGCCATCGACGCACCACGCCAAGCGGGCGGTTTCCCGCTCACCAGCATTACCCCCTTGGAAGATCAACCTGCTGGGAGTGACCACCTACTCTTGGCCGACGAAGCCGACTTGGATCGCGACCGCTGGAACGGCATTGTCATCCACCACCTCGGTGAACCGTTCGGTACCGCCGAATCGGTCCATCGCCAACACCTCTCTTGGGACTACCAAGGCCTGGGCTACCACTTCCTGATTGGCAACGGAAATGGCCTGGCCGACGGCGAAATCCACGTAGGCTACCGCTGGATCGAGCAATTCCCCGGGGCTCATGTGGTCGGCGAAGCGGGCACGCTCCACAACGCCCAATCCATCGGCATCTGTTTGATTGGAAACGGTGATCGGCAGCCATTCACCGATCGTCAGATGCGGCACCTCACACGGCTGGTACAGCGACTCCAGCAAGAATTGGGTTTGTCAGCTGATCAGGTGCAACTGCATCGGGACTTAACCGATCGGGTCACCAGCCCCGGGCGGTTGTTTACCGAGGCTCAATTCCGAGCCTCGCTGCTTGATCAGCCCTAGCTAGGTCCATCCCCAGACACTCAAAAGCATGGCCCTCAATCGCCAATACCGCTCTGAACCGCGTTATTCTGTTGGTCTTTCCTCGTAGATCGATCACGTGGCGTCGGAGTAGCACGCTACACGTTGGTCGAGCGACCTCATGCCGTGCCGCTTTCTATGCCAACACCCCGCAAGATCTCTGGATACACCGTCCTCTCGCATATTGGCGAGGGCGCACACTCCGCGATCTATGCGGTGCAAGATCCCAAGA
This sequence comes from uncultured Isosphaeraceae bacterium, assembly GCA_964524945.1. Lineage (GTDB taxonomy): Bacteria > Planctomycetota > Phycisphaerae > Phycisphaerales > SM1A02 > UBA12567. Next base: position 16,039 of record CAZGFN010000043.1, on the reverse strand, counting down.
CCAAGCAGGTCTGGGCACTCAAGCACATCGAGATCAATGACGAGAAGGAGCAACGCTTCTTCGAACAAGCACAGCGTGAGTACGCCATTGGCAGCAAATTGTCGCACCCGGGTATTCGGCAACTTCGCAAGTTCATCCGCCACCGCAAGAAATTCAAAGTCGTGGGCGCCTCCCTGCTCATGGAGTTCGTTGACTCGACAACACTGGACCAACAGCTTCCCCGAACAACGGAAGATGCGGTAGGAATCTTTTTGCAGGTGGCCGAAGCGTTGGGTCATATGCATGAGAAGGGCTTTGTCCATGCGGACATGAAGCCCACCAATGTGTTGATCATGGAAGACGGCATCGTCAAGGTCATCGATCTGGGGCAAGCGTGCGCGACAGGGACCATCAAGAAACGCATCCAAGGAACCCCGGGCTACATGGCTCCGGAGCAGGCCCAGCGCCAAGCAATTGACGCAAGAACCGACATCTTCAATCTCGGAGCCATGATGTACTGGGTGCTCGTACGGGAAGTGATTCCAACAGCCATGCCCCCCCAGGGCGGCGACGCGGCCTTGATGACAACCCGCGATCTGGAACAGGTCCCCGCACCGACCCCTCCGCACGAAGTAAACAGCCGTATCCCCCAGGCACTCTCTGATCTGGTGCTGGATTGCGTGGCCATGGATGTTCAAGATCGCCCGAGTTCCATGCTGGAAGTCATCACGACGTTGACTCACATCCAAACGCAGCAGTAGCCTGTACTGATCTAGGAAACGCTTGATCAATGGAAGACCACGACGACATCTGCCTGTGCTTTCACGTTCCGGTCTGCAAAGTTCGCAAGTACATGGAACGCACCGAGCCTGAGGTAGCATCTCAATTGAGTGAATGTCTTGGCGTGGGAACGGCTTGTGGCTGGTGCCGTCCCTTCCTGGAAAAGATGCATCGTCAATGGAAGGACGGAGACAAGATTGAGGTTCACGCCGAGAAATCCTCCTACGCCAACCGCCGCGAAGCATGGAAAGCGAGGGAGGGCAAAGTGGGCGAACAGTAGAGCGGACAAGTGCTGCCAAACGCGCACAAAAACACACGCCCTCGCTAGGCTGAACTACATGCCAGCACCTTGATATGGCACGCCTTGGAATCTCCCGCTAGGCCCCACCGGCAGGCACTCCCATCCTGCCAAGCGATCTCTGCCACACCTTGGGCATCCACCCCCATCACCCCACTGCGAACCCGCCAGGCCGAGCCCCGGTCGCCGCTGACTGGGCCCTCGCGGGTCAGCCACGATCCATCATGATCAGGTGTGGCTTTGGCTGGCAAGACCGCTCCTGCGACCGCTTGATCTGGCCGTTCCTGCAATCTTAGGCTCATTAGACCGCTGGCACCCTCCGAATCGCGGGCCACCAGCACGTCCCAGTGGTGGCCTCCGCCGGGCTCGTCGTGACGCAGTACGACCACCGCTCGCAACAGCCCTGCGGCTCGTGCGGGCCAGCAGGGGCCCGCCTTGTCCACGGTTGCTCCACGTTTCTCAAACTCGCTGCCGCTCTTCATAGGTGAAACGTATCATGCCATACGTGAACCACTTGAGCGCATCGTTGATTACCGCTTCCGCGTGCTTGCTGGCCAGCTCCATGCTGGCGGGCTGCTCGCAGCAAGTCTCCAAACAGACCCTTCGCACGCGAGGGGACCATGCCATGTTCGTCGAACACTGGACCGTGGCCATGGACAATTACACCGAATTGACGGATCGCGACCCAACCGATTGGTCGGCCCAGGCCAATCTGGGGCACGCGGCTTTGGAGGCTGGTGATCTGGCGACCGCGCGGCGCTCGCTTGAAATCGCTTCGGCCCTTCGCCCAACCGACGCTGCCATTGCTCGTGATCTTGCCGACACAATGCAGCAGCAGCAAGCATGGGATGATCTCTTTGCGTACCTCCGGGACCGAGCGATGTCAACCTCGACATCTACGGACTGGCTGCGGTTGGCGCGTGTTGCCATCGAAGCCGATGACCCCGACACCGCCCGCGAAGCAGTCCGCACCGCACTGGCTGTCGACGCCGACCAATCGGTAGGTCCCTACCTCATGGCCGCTCGAATGCTTCGACGACTCGGTGATGATGACGAGGCACAACGCACATTGGCATTGGCATGGCGTATCGATCCAAAAAACGAAGACGTCCGCGCGGCGCTGCGGGACATGGGCGTTGTCCCCGGTCCCACCATGCGGTACGCCGAGGTGCAGACTACACAACCATGACCCGAACGGGCACGGACGAACTCCTTGACTGTATTGGGGGACTCAACGATCGCTTGCGATTGCGATTGATGCTGCTGCTCGATGCGTTCGAATTGAGCGTGGGCGAACTCGCCTCGGCCGTGCAGTCACCCCAATCAACCGTCTCCCGCCACCTCAAGCGATTGGTGGAGTCCGGTTGGATTCAACGTCGAAGTGTTGGCCCCCAAGCGTTGTATCGTCGCGTCTCATCGACCGAACGCTCGCCCGCTGCGGCCCTGTGGACCATCGCAGCCGACCTCATCATGGCCGACGCGGACCACGAAGAGGACCTCCGACGGGCCAGAACCATCATTGCAGCCCGCCCAACAGACTCGCATGCGTTCTTCGACACCGTCGGCGGCGAGTGGACCAGCCTGCGATCGACGCTCTTTGGAACGGCCATCGGTGGGGAGTGGCTTCCAGCCATTGCCGCCCCAACTTGGCGAGTTGCGGATCTTGGCTGCGGGACAGCACAGATCACCGCGGCCTTGGCCCCGTGGGTACAACGAATCGATGCCGTCGACCGAGAGCTGGCCATGTTGCAAGCCGCTCGTAAACGGCTGGGCGGTATATCCAATGTGCACTTCCATGAAGCCGACTTGACTGAGCTACCGCTTCCCAAGAGAGCATTTGATCTGGTGATCCTCTCACTGGTGTTGCATCATGTTGAACAGCCCAATGATGTTGTTCAAGCGGCGGCCTCGTTGCTCACGCTCGGAGGGCGTGTGCTCATCATCGATATGATCGAACACCAACGCGCCGAATACCGTGACACAATGGGACACTTGCATCTTGGGTTTGATGAGCCAACGATCGCCCGGTGGGGGAAGGCGTCTTCTCTCTCAAGCGTGCACTACAGCCTGCTAGCACCAGATCCTGAGGCCCAAGGGCCGGGCCTCTTCGCTGCGACGCTTACCGCATCGGATCAACCTGCAGGCTGAACTTCCTTGAGGGTCTCCAGCGGCATTGGTGCTGCTTGGGCATCACCTGCTTCCAACCACACCTCTTCGAGCAGCGACACGAAGGTCTCATCGGCTCCCCCTTGCCGCATGGCGTCCAAGCCTTGTCGAATCATCTTGGGCCGATCCAACTGGTGCCCGATGTACGCCAACAGGAAGCCGTACCGATCAAGGTCGGCCTTGAAACGAAGACGAGAGATCAACTCAGAGATGGCCTTATCAAGGGTCTCTTGAGGTGGCAGCAATCGTCGGTCGTACGTGACGTCGATCATTTCCGGCTGGAAGCCAAGCAGACTCTGAAGCGTCAATGCCGAAGACAAGTACAAACCTGCCCCGAGTTGCGCGTGGCCCTCCCCGGCCGTTGCCAGTGGTTGGCCGTGGACAAAGCGAAGAGCCCTGGCAAATCGTCGCTCAGCAAGGAAATAGTCGCCTTCGATCAGTGCGTTCTGTCCCGCGACAACAAGATCGTCAAATCGCGTGTGGTCCCGGGCAGAATACGACGTCACACGCTGACCATGTCGAAGAAGTAGCCCATAGTCGTCCCACGGAAGAGGTGATAGCGCTGTCTCCAGTGGCTTGATGGCGCCTTCATCTGGGGGCGGCTGTTGCCCTGCCTCGGGGGGTGTTTGGGAGGGCACTGCAACGGTGTCCGTTTCGCCAGGCAAAACCCGCAGGCCACCCCCAGAGATACGTCCACCAGAAATCAGATCCCCACGCAATCGTCGATAGTCGCGATCAAGGGCGTCGAGTTGGTCCTGCTTGGTCATCGAGGAAGGATGGAATGACTTGTAACGGTCGGCCATGGCTTGATAAGTGTTCCGAAGTCCCGGCACCGTTGCCATGCTTGGTGACATTCGGCCCGTGACTTCACTTGGAATCTGATTTTCTTGTCCGATTGGCTGGGGCTGCTGCTGCAAATCACGAAACTGTGTGTCCCACACACTGCCTGGTATAATCAGTGTTCGCCCGGCCATTCGATCACCACGAATACGGGCGAGGTCATAACTGGTCAGCCCATGGTCATACACCCCCAATTGCGCCGTGGTGGTTGAAACACCACGCATGGCCGAAGCCATGTACCGCAGTGGTTGTTGGTCTTCTGACATTCCGCGACCCATTTGCCGTTCAACACGGCCGTCGGCGTAGTCGTCAATGCCCGATTGCAACACCGACGACAATCGATGGCCCTTGAGTAAACTGCTCGTCGCCAATTCACCAGAGTTGACAAAGGCCTGCTGCTCAGGTTGAAGCAGTGTGTTTTGTGCGTACACCCGATCATCACTGAGGACGGTGTTGGGGTTGGATGTCACCCTCGACTGGTTGAGCACCCCAGGCCCCGTGAGATCTTGCGTTGGTGCTGCCACAGCGCCTTGTGGTCCGGGCATTCTGCGGGTGAAGCCCTGCGTGGATTCAAGTGCGTCGCGGGAGGCCTGAAGTCCGCCAGCGCTCATTCGCCCCGAATGACGCAAGCCATCGGCCGTTTGCCATTGATCATAAAAGAACGGGTTGTAATACCCGCCGCCGATCCCAGACGTTGCAATCGGCACCCCAGAACCAGACGTCATCAGTTCGGTGTCGAGGCTACCGACGTTCTGCCAGTACCACGGATTGTTGTACAAGCTCTCTGAGACGAGTCGCTCGGACACGTTATCAATGTTGTGCGCCGAAAACTGAGCATTGGTCGTCATGTTGAATGAGTGCTCAAACCTTCGGCCGCTGGCTTCATTGGCTTGGTACTGAAATCGGTCGTTGCTTTGTCGTCGCTGGCCAATACCCTGAATTGGCTCGGCGTGCCCGGGGGTCTGCGCCTGCAGCCTACTTTGGGCTGTCGCTGTGGACGTACACAGCACGGTGCTCAGGAGTGCTATCAAGAGTATCCAACGCATCGAGCATCATCATAGCCCGACGCTCGGTCATCGGGCGGGTCCCCTACCATGCACGACCATGTCCACTGACGCCCGATACATCACCACACCGATTTACTATGTCAACGACCGCCCGCATATTGGTCACGTCTACACAACAACCATTTGCGATATCTGGGCACGCTTTGAGCGACTGCTCGGCCGGGATGTGTTCTTTTTGACTGGAACCGATGAGCATGGCCAGAAGGTGGAGCAATCTGCCAGCGACCGCGGCATGACGCCCCAGGCACTTGCAGATGAGAACTCCGCTGAATTCCGTCACATCATGGGACGCTTCGATCTGAGTAATGACGAGTTCATCCGAACGACCGATCCGCGGCACGAATCGCAAGTACAGGCCTTCGTCAAGCGGCTCATGGACTCGGGCGATGTCTACTTGGGCACCTTTGAGGGTTGGTATGACGCTGGGCAGGAGGAGTACTACACCGACACCAAGGCCCGCGAGGTTGAATATAAATCGCCCATCTCCGGCAAGCCGCTGGAGCGAGCTGAGGAGCAGAATTACTACTTCCGACTGAGCGCCTTCCAAGAACGCATCGAGACACTTTTTTCCGAACATCCCGACTTCGTCCAGCCCGAAGCCAGACGAAATGAAGTTCTTGGCCGCCTGCGGGAAGGTTTGCAGGATGTGCCCATCAGCCGGACCAACTTCTGTTGGGGCATCGCGGTGCCCGAGGCACCCGAGCACGTCATCTACGTGTGGATCGATGCGCTCTTCAACTACATCACAGCGCTTGGACTGGGGGAAGAAGACTCGGACTGGAATCGCGATCGCGCCGCCTATTGGCCCGCAAACATTCAGATACTCGGCAAGGAAATACTCTGGTTCCACGCCGTAATCTGGCCCGCCCTGCTCATGGCACTTGACTTGCCCCTGCCACAGTGCATCTACGCGCACTCATTCTGGATCAGCGAAGGCAAGAAGATGTCCAAGTCACTGGGCAACTTCATCGATCTAGAACAACTAGATGACTACATAGAGGTGTACGGACGCGACGCGCTGCGTTACTTCCTAGCCGTGCAGGGCCCGCTTGGTGCTACTGATGCCGATTTCTCGCGTTCGCAGTTTCACGAGACCTACACCAGCGATCTGGTCAACACCCTTGGGAATTGTGCCAGCCGCACCTCGGCCATGATCGGAAAGTACTGCGATGGCATATGCCCACCCGACACAGGCGCATGTGCTGGTGGTGGCGTAGAGTGGCCCGAGTTCACCGCCTCACAGGTCGCAGCATCCATTGCGGCGATGGGCTGTTTTGATTTGGCTGGATCGATCGGCGCCGCCATGGCGATCGTGCGGCAAGTCGACGCCTTCATCAACGACACAGCACCCTTCAAACTCGCCAAAGATCCCGCCAACGCAGAGATCGTGGGCACCATTCTCTACCGCTGCGCCGAAGCAATTCGCATCGCGGACTGCTTACTCGAAGCAGTCATGCCCCAACGCATCGGCGAACTCCGTAAGGCCTGGAATCTTGGACTGGCCTCGGGCGACCTCGCCACCGAGTGCGTTTGGGGCGGCCTCAAGGCCGGAACGGCCATTGAGAAGGTGGCCCTATTTCCCCGTGTGGAAGCTAAAACAGTCGCATAGGGCACGACGGCTCCCGAGAAAAACGCTTCCCAATGAAATCGGCGAGGAATGCCCGGCAGACTGCTTGAACCTGAACAGTGAGGGCATCGTCGATACGAATGATCTCTTGGTGATCATCACGACGTGTGGACCGTACTGATCAGCGATGGGCATTTGCCGGCGTACTAGCCAGCACCGTCCGGCCAGCCGCCACGCGATCGCCTACGGTGACATACACCTCGGGGGCGGGGGTCGCTGGCACAATAAGTTCGGTCGTGCTTCCAAACTTGATCATGCCAAAGCGTTGACCTCGGACGTAGGACTCGCCGTTCTGCACTGGACTAACAATACGGCGAGCAATGGCGCCCGAGACCTGACGAACCGCCAAGTGCACACCATCATGGCGACGAATTCGGATGATCTTGTACTCGTTGACCTTGGCCGATTCGGCCGATCGGGCATCGAGGTACTTCCCAGGCACGTGCGTGCTGTCGATGATGGTCGCATCGCAGGGCATGCGGTTGATGTGTACGTTGAGCACGCTCAAGAAAATGCGAATCACGACGGCCGGGCCATCAATCGCGTCGTGGTGCTCGAGGGTTTCGATGGCAGAAATACGACCGTCGGCTGGACTGATGTAGTCGCCAGCATCCAAGCCCGCAGGAAGCGATCGCGGCGGATCGCGAAAGAACAGTGCCAAGGCCAACCACAGGACTGTGATGATTCCAACGAACGTCCAGAACGCCCACGGTGACATTGGCATCCACCAGCACAACACAATGAGTATTGCGGCAATGACCACGCCGCCACCCCATTGGGGTGCACCGGCTGGGGCAAGAATCATGAAACGTTCACGCGCCGCGTTTGCCGATGATGAAACCAATCACACCGGCCACAGCGGTACCAGCGGCAAGGCCGCCGATCCAAATCCACAGGCTCTCGCCAATGATCGACGACACGCCTGAAACTGTGCCCTGCACTTCGACAATTACGATGGACAGGACGCCGAGCAACGCCACTGTAGCGCCGATCATCAGACCGATGGTCAGGCCTGACCACGCTGGATCCCACGCCATGGCGGCCATGGGAATACTGGCTGCCTGAGTCGCCGCCGCTGGAGCCGATCTTGGTCCTGCAGTACCTGAAACAGCCGTGGGTTCTGGTACCGCTTCAAAGAGCCCTGAGTCGGCTGCGGGCATCTCCGCGTCGTCGTCGCTGGCGTAGACCTCTTCCATCAGCTCAGCGCCAAGGGAGGTGTCGTCAGATTCTCTGGTCAAGTCGAGCAGGCCGCTTCCTGATCCAACCATTTCAAGGGTCAGGTCGTCATCGATGACGCCACCAAGTTGGGTATCGCCGCCAGCGGCATCGCCAACAGCACTATCAAATGCTGATACCGAAGCAGAGGCCGACGCCATGCTGCCGGCGGCATCGAGTTCAGCCGACAGGTCCAATTCATCGGTCAGCGAATCGCTGCCAACTGGCGACACGGACGACTGCGATGCCGAAGCGTGCAGATCGATCACACTGCCTGAGTCAGCGGCCGGGTCAGGCGTGGATTCGGGTTGGGCTGGGGGCATCGCCGACAACTCGGCGCTTTGGCTTCCAGCGAGCCCAAGGGCACTTGATGTCCCCGACTCACCAAGGCTAAAACTGTCGCCAAGATCCAACGCCGAGTCATTGAGATCTAACTCAAGTTCTTCGCCATCATCGGCATCGGGTTCGGCCAGCAGGTTGATCTGCTCGACCTTGAACACGAGTTTATCGCCGTCACGGAACTCCTGAATCTGGCCAGACCCCATCATGGCCTCGACTTCAGATTGGGTCTTGCCCAGTTTGGAGCAGACCTCATCGAGGGTATAGAACATCTTGGCCATGAATCGTCACTCCTGAGGTGGGCAAGACCTTACATCGCGCCCCCGTTGACAAGCCGGAAAAGGTATCCGACCCTGTTCTCTGCGGCAAGGGTCTGAGGCCCACGAGGTTCACCAAGCGTTCATCGAGAACACTCACCGAGGCCTGTAAGCAGCACCTGGAGATCCATCAGAGACACCTCGCCATCACCGTCGAGATCCCACTGGCGATCCATCTGTCCAATCTTGGACAGCAGGTCCAATACGTCGCGGCTTTGAATCGGCTCAGAGGCCGTAGACGACATCAGGCCGATGATGAGTGAAACGCCCTGCGGATGCTCACAGACCTCATACGAGCCCTCAATGCCCTCCACAACGATGTCCTGGAAGTGTCCAGTAACCGTCTCGGCGAGCACCAAGGTGTACTGCCCTGCCATCAGCGTCAATCCTTCGGGAACAAGGATGACCAATTGTCCATCGAGCGTGGCCTCACCGGCAATGACCAATAGGTCATAGTCGATGACTGGTCGCCCCCCAGCGACTTCCATCTCAAGGATGGCCCATGGCCGCTGGAGATAGTCACCGGTGACTCGGAACACACCGTCGTATTCAGCCGGGGCCAATCGAGCGACGTTGATGAAGATGCGGTCGGCAAGATGGTCATCGCTGTTCTCGAGTGCATCATCTTCCGAGGCATCCTGATCACCCATTCCACGAGGCGTTCCGGTCGATCCCCAGTGGCCGATGATGAACAAAATGTCGTCGGCGCCGACAACGCCGTCGCCGTTGAGATCCTCGGGGCAGTCGGCAATGGGTGGACACGGACCCCACGCGGCGATAACCGCCAAAAGATCATTCGTGCCGACCATGCCATCGCCATCGATGTCACCGGGAATACCTGTTCCACATCCCGAGGTGGACTCGGAGAGGTCCGACGGTTCAAAGTCCGAATCCTGACCATTGCCCGCCGACAACCCAACAATGGCGTCACTCAGATCCAGGCCGAGCCAGGACATGTGAATGGTGCCGTCCCAATGCATCACGACTTGGAACGTGTTGTTGTTGCTCGTTGAGTACTCGGGCACATTCTGCCAGGTGATGGCCACGCCATCGGAAGTGTTCTTCCAACTCACCGTGCCGCCGGCCGATGGGTTGAGGTCATCCCACAGAGCGCTGATGCGGGGCGATGAGAAGTGCTCGGAGAGCGACTCGGTGTAGTCGGTGTCGCCTCCGTTGAACGTCAGCACGCCGTTGCTGCCAACGTAGATGGTGCTGTAGGACTCCCCATACAGCATGACCGGTGATGCCGGTGTGATGGCCTCACTGTCGTCGTCGCTAAGCGAGATCGACGTGCTGCCTGCTGGGTCCACCGGCAGGGCTGTGATCGGTTCGGCACAGGCGGTGTAGCCATCGACGCCACCGATCACATCACAGCGGATGCTCATGCCGTCAAGGTCTATCCCGCTGGCGAACTGCTCGGTAAAGAAGTCGGGGATGTCCGGGGTCGTCACCATCCAGCAGGCACCCTTGTTGTCGTAGGTCGCGCTGTTTCCGGCGTGGTCAAGGAATTCCAGGGTGTAGTAGTAGGTCGTATTGTCATCGAATCCTGCCACATCGATGGAGTGGTCCTGGGTGGCCGATACAGGCCCAATGGAGCCGGTCAGGTCATCACAGGAAGTGCCCCACCGAACAATCATTCCGCAAGGTTCATTCAACTCGGCAACGAAGTTGATCACGCGGGGAGCGATTGCCGTGGCCTCTTGATGGATGAGTTCGGGCGCGTCACCATCAACCGCCGCCGAAGCGAGGACTTGGATATTCGTGTTGCCATCGGCATCTTGGGCGTCGATATACACCGCTTCGACCGTGCCTCCATTCGAGACAAGAATCGTGCCAGGAGCATCGGTCGTCGAATGTGGGAGGCTGCCGGTAAACGTCGACGCCGCTGGATCTTCTTCCATCAGCGTGATCCATTCACCGTCGGGCTCGTCGGTTGACGTCACAAGTACATCGACGCTGTCTACCACGCCATCGTCGGTGTTAAGGTCACAGTCCACCACCGTCACGGTGATGACACCCTCAAGCGGGTACGCCGCGCGATCCAACGTGATGATGCCCGTGCTTGAGCAGGCCACCAGATCGGGGGTGGCCATGACGCCAAATGACTGGGGGCCAATCGGAACAGACGTGCCTTGGACCTGCACCCGCCACAATCCGGCCTGCGGAGCTTGGACTGTGACCTGCTCAATGTTGTTGAGATGGTCTTCTGCCCCCTGCGTGGCCGGATCGCCCGGATTGGCCGGATCGATCGCCCATGGATACCGACGCGTGCCGGTCGGGTCGATCACAACAAGATCGAGATCGTTGACCAGCGACGGAATGACCAGTGGCTCGGCCGGCTCGTCGTCCCAGGCAAGAGTCACCTGAAATTGATCATCACCCGGATGCACAATGACCAGAAACTCATAGGACCCGCCGTTGTCTACGGCGGCTTCGAGAAGCGAACCGGTCCGCAGGTGATCGATGGCACCTCGGGCTCGAAGGCTCCCGTAGCCATACTTCAGGTCGGGGCCTGTGTTGCCCAGATCCGCCGCGGTATGCGCCAGCAACGCCTTGAGCGTGCTGTTCATCAAATCGTCCTTGCCGGGGTACTGCGATCGCCAATCTTCAATGATCAGCGCCCCAATGCCGCACGCTGTGGGGCTGGCCATCGAGGTGCCGCACTTGGACGAATACCCACCACTGCTTGAGCAGCTCGTCACGCCGCCGTCGCCTCCACTCTGGCACCCGGCCGTCGAGATGTCCGGCTTGATGCGGCCATCGTCGGCGGGTCCCCAACTTGTGAAAGACGTCACGGACTCGTCATTGCTGTTGAGCGCCCCCACCGTGATGTGGTTCTTGGCGCAGGCTGGTGGCGCGGTGGAGAAGAAGCTCGTTCCACAATTGGAAGAGCCACGCTCGTTGCCATTGGCCCACATGATGCGAATGCTGCCGCCGAGATTGCCCCGAACAACCGAGTCGATCACGCTGCTGGTGACGCCATAGTTGCCCGTCCACTCGCACGGGAATCCGTTGGGAGCTGTATTGGTGCCGATGGAGTTGTTGGCGATGACGGCCCCGTAGGAATTGATGGCCTGGCCATAATCTGCCTCGAGATCGCCCGGATCGGTATACAGAAAGCCCTCCGCAAGGCCGCCTTCCTGCTCGAATCCATACGACTGGATCGTGACCCCAGGGGCCATGCCCCTGTACTGACCATTGCTAGCGGTGCCATCTCCACCGATGGTGCCCGAGACGTGGGTGGCGTGATCGCTGGTCCCGGCCGAGTCGCGGACCGTCAACCGGCCGCCGAAATCAGCGTGTGGTGCGTAGGCGTCGCCGCCGTCGTAGACCATGACGGAGACGCCCTGCCCGGTCAAACCGTAAGGGAATTCCTGAACCTCGTCGCTCTGGGTTACTTCGCGGTTCTGGTCATTCTTGTCCGAAAGCGGTGGCAGGGCTGGCTCGATCCAGCGGATACGCGGATCATCGGCCAGCGGCACGATGGCGGAGTTGGGCGTCCCGACGACCAGACCATGCACGGTGTGGAGGGTTGACAGCACGCGACCGCCGGTGAGGACTGGGATATCGGCGGCCAACGCATTGAGTGACTCATCCTTGTGAGCAAGTACATAGACAACGACAAGCGGGTCTCCATGCGTCGCAACTTCACGGAGCAGTTGTTCGACGTTGAAGGGCTGTCCCGCGGCAATCGCATCGGTCGCGCTGGTGTCGGTCGTCCACTCGGGTACGCCGCCGGCGGCGAGGAAGGGATGCAACTTCCATTGGGGAGCCATGGGCACGAGCCACTGCACCGATTGTGCAAGATCAGCGGCATGATCGGCAGCCTGTGAATCGATTGAGGCGATCCATGCGTCACCTCCAAGGCTGTTGAGCGTTCGCAGGCCGCTGCGGGCGAGCAACTGGCGATCTCCGGCAGTCATGCCTGGCGTAAGCACAGTAAGCACATGCGGGTCGTATCGATTGCCCGCCGCTGCCGCGATGGCCGACGATCGCTCCGCTTCCGAAAGCAAGGCAATCTGCAGATCACCGCTTTGCAGGGAGATGACCGGGCCGTTCTGTCCCAGCACCGCAACCGCCGCCCACATCAACATATATGCACTCATGACTCACTCCACTCAGGTCGGACCTGTTTCCACAATCTGTTGAGCGTACACCCAACAACGGTCAAACCCAAGGAGGAAGTACCCCGCGAGGAACCACAAAACTGCGTTCGTCAAGCATCCGCTGGCACGCGAATCAGCATCCAAACGGCTGCTGATGCCAAGATCAGCGGCAGTGCCACACCCAGCGCCATCCCAAAGACGGGACGGCCCACCCACTGGGCAACGTGGAGTCCCATCGGAGGATCGGAGCCAGGCACAATGACTAGGGCCGTGGTATTCAAGTCTGTGCCCCACCGAGTCGTCAGCACAACCAACAAGATGGCCGCGGCCAAGAGTAAGACACCGGTGATGGCACGCAGGGCAGGGTTCATATTGGGCAGTATGGCACTAGCAGGCCATTTGCGTCAGCCGCTCAGGCGTGATGTCCAGTCTTGCTCGCAGTCGGCACAAAATCGACTCAAGCCGCTGTGAGACACGGGACTCGCTGCACCCCAGCGCCACGCCCACCTCCCGCATGGTCAGTGACTCGTAGTAGTACAGCGTGACGATCATGCGATCGATCGGCTCCAAGTCACGAACAACCCACCGCCGAAGGTCGTGCCGAACGAGGCCCACCAGTGGCCCTTGTCCACTGCGAGCTGGCAGGGTGACTTCATCGTCTTGGCCATTGGGTGAGACGGCATTGGTGGTCAGCAGTACCGGCGGCCGGTCCTCATCGACGACGCGGTTGAATTCCGCCTCCTCCAAACCAAGCGCCTCACGAAGCTCTTGACGGTCCGGTATGCGGCCGTGGGCGACCTTGAAACGTCTCGTGACATCGTCTACCAATCGGGCGCGTTGTCGCATGAGCCGGGGCGCTGGGTCCTGCGCACGCAGCCAGTCTCGCATGGCGCCGTTGATCCGCCGCGAACTGAAGGTCTCAAATCGAATGCCTCGTTCGGCATCAAACCGCTCGATGGCTTCGACAAGGCCAAGATAGCCCTGCTGCACTAGGTCATCCACATCGATGTGGGCGGGAAGGCTGGCGCGAAGTCGTTCGGCAATGCACTGCACATGCGTCTTCATGTAGTGGGTGACCAAGCCCTCGTGGGCTTGCGTGCAGCGGTGGTCAAGCCATGCTTGCCAAAGGGTCGCCGTAGCGTCTGCTCGACTCGAACTCTGATGACGGTCGTCCTGTCCTTGGGCTGTTCTGGTCTCTGGAGCCGGTGTGTGCCGGCGGGAGACCGTGACAGGTATAGAAACCTGATGTGGGCGTGTGTGCATAAGACCGTCCCTGGTCGCTTCGTAGTCCTTCTCCGCGGCACCGACGTCCGTGGCGGTGCCCACCCACCAACATCGACTTGCGCCAACATTCTGCGTCAGGGCACTTTGGGCATGGGGGAAAACCGCCTGCACACGCTCAGATTGCTGGCATTACCGGATGGAGATACGTCCGAGAATGTAGGGCGTAGATCATCCCAAAGACGGGATAACGTACTTGACCATCACACCAAGCAGCACCGCGAGCGCCACCAGGCCGACGAGCACCTGCGCGGTCATGATGATCACTTCACGCCCCCAAGGGCCATCTTCTGGGATACGGATGGCTTTATAAACCATGGAAATGCCGATCACCAGTGGGATCACCAACCAGTACCACAGACCCACAAGGCCAAACATGGGTTCAATCAATGGGATCCAGCCAAGCATCAGGGGTGGTCCCCCGAACGCCGAGCCTGATCGCGTCGACCAACTGGGTACAACGCATCAAGCACCACCACGATATTCATCAGACCCGCGAGCGCCACATAGAGCGTGCCCACGGAATTGATATGGCCCAGGCCACGCGTTGTGAGTTGGTCTGCCTCTGGCCGGGACTTGAGAAGTTGCTGATTGGCAACATCCACGGCCACCGTGACGGGGCCACATCCCATTTGCACCAAAAACCACAAGTTGTCTTGCTTGCGATCAACCACATCGAGTCCCCCAATGAGCAGGCCTCCGAGAATCAGCAGCCACATGCCCGCCATAATGCGAATGGCCCGAACACGCTGCCCGAGCATCCAATGCCCGAGCCCTGGCAGCAGCCAAGCCAGAAGGGCCGCAAGGGGCCTGAACTCTGGCGAGGAATCGGTACGAGGGTGTCCGGTCATATGGCCTGCGCCGTTCCTGCAGTCTGAAAGTGCGTGGTGTCCCACCAAGAGGCCCTGATTTCGATCAAGGCACGCCGTAATGGGCCCGATCCCGCATGGTAGCCATTCGTGGCCACTTGAATTCTGACTGGAGACTTGATCATGACCAATCGCCCCTCTGGTGATACCTCGCTTCGTGCCCCCAACCCCCTCAGCGTGTTGGACCAACGCAGTGGCGTCGATCGACGCCTTGCCGAGCCCTGTTCCGACACGAATCTGGAACGCAGACGCGGGCCCGGACGCCGCCGAACCGACTTTCTTCGTTCAGCGGAAGAGGGCGAGATGAACAGCGAGCAGTTTCTGTTCATCAAGGCCATCGATGCTTTCAAGAAGGCCAATAGCAAGACCTTTCCGACCTGGACCGATGTACTTGAGGTCATTCGAAAACTGGGCTATCGCAAAACGATGCCCAGCATGGTAAACCTAGGTGATGACGTTGCTGACTGGACAGAAGCGTCCGATGCCCCTTCAGGCGTTGAACACTGTTCACGGTCATGCGACGAAGAATCTGCCGCCTGACAGTGCTCGTTACTGGTTCTCGAACCAGTCTGCGTTGATCTGGATGTACTTCTGCCACTCTTCCGGAAGATCCTCTTCTGGAAAGATCGCTTGCACTGGACACTCATCTACACACAAACCACAGTCGATACAGGTGTCCGGGTCGATGTACAGCATCTCAGCCGGGTCATAATTTGCTGTGTCCTTGGTTGGATGAATGCAGTCGACGGGACACACATCGACACATGCGGTGTCCTTGGTTCCGATGCAGGGCTCAGCAATGATATGGGTCACCGTCGAATACTCCTCATGGCTGCCCCCAAATAATATTGAAACAGCATTGGCGATGGTAGCACTTGCCGATCCCAATTGACGTCAAGTGCAATCAAAAAGGAAGAGCGGGCGAAGCCATCGGCTCCGCCCGCTCATCAAATCTTCAACAGTGGGCCAGGTGAATCACCTAGCACCAACGCCATCATTTCTTCTAGCGACGACGCGTGGCCTTCTTGCGAGTGGCCTTCTTGCGAGTCTTCTTGCGAGTGGCCTTCTTGCGAGTCTTCTTGCGAGTGGCCTTCTTACGGGTGGCCTTCTTGCGAGTCTTCTTGCGAGTGGCCTTCTTACGGGTCTTCTTGCGAG
>CAZGFN010000042.1:0-23005 GCA_964524945.1 uncultured Isosphaeraceae bacterium | reverse complement strand
ATCGAGTTGTTGACAGGCCGCCACGAGCGCCTGGGGCGTCAAGGCCGTCACAAGCCAGTTGTCCTTCACGGCCAGCGACAGTTCCATTGGAATGGGAATGCCAGGGAAGACCAGTGAAATGATCTCGCCACAATCCGGGTGCGTCCAATTGGACATCTGCACGTAGCCCTGTGTCATCGGCGATGCCATCGCACTGGCACGCGCTGCGAGTGTTCCCAGCGACGTCGCCAATGCATCTGGATTGGACGCTTCGACCAACATGACCAGGCTCATGAGCCCACCACCACCAGTCGAGATGGACCGATAGATGGTCATGGTGTCGCCCAGATAGTCAATGAGTTCCGTACGTGGATCGATACCGAGCATCATCTTGAACTGCTGGCAAGCCATGTCAGAAGCCTTGATTGGCTGCCCATCGGGGCCTTGCCCCAGCGGTGGTGCCATGGCATCGCCCATCTCCATCATCGAATCCAAGAATCCAGACATGTTGAAACGGCTCACTTGTGCCGCCACAGCATCCTTAGGCACGGCTTTGAGGTCTGCAGCACGCACGCCACCCTCAACGACATACTGACCAAAGTGCTTTCCATAATTCGAAATGCGACCGCCAAGTTGCATGGCATCGTCATTACGTCCCACGGCAAACTCCAGCCGCATCGCGTCTGGCCCCAACAACCCCCACTTGCCCATCAAATGTGAAACTGCCGCGGTTTCCGGCCCTGTGGCAACCGCAGCCCTCGCAAGCGGTAGCTGCAATTCTTGGAAATCAACGATGACGCCCGCAAGTATGTCTGTGCCCGAAGGCAGCCCACACCCAGACCAATCGATCGTCGATGATTCTGGTGGTGAGCCAACAGACATCACCGCTGTCTCGTGGCCATTGTCCTTGGAGGTGCCCACCCACATCAGCGGATCGGGGTCATTTTCGTTGTACAGCATGAGCCCATGATTGTCAGGGTCGGGTCGCCCCGGGCCGGCTTTCGAGCCTTGAAGCAGTTTCTCAACGCGCGATACGAGTTCTTCAGGTGTTGCGCCCTCATTGCCGCTGGAACGAATCGTCAGTGAAAAGGGAATTGAATTCGATGGGGCATCTGGACGCATCGCAACTCGAAAATCAATCTCACTCAGCAGGAGACGAACCGCCGTTCCGATGGTGAACTTGTCCTTTTTTCCCACGTCCGGAGGAAGGCTCAATCCGTTTTGTTCCATCAATACCAAGGCCTGCTGGAGACCAGCATCTTTGGGATCATCGAGCAAGCCGTCAATGCCCGCCGAATAGAGCACAATTGCATCGGTTGAGGACGCTTGCAGGGGTGCAGCCAGTCCAGCTGCGACCGCCACGATCAAAGCTGTTGTTTCAATACGCATACCATCACGCTCCTTCACGATCCCAAAGTACGATCCGCTCTTCCAAGAGCAATTCGGACCACGCAGGATACTGAATCCTTGGGATTTGATAACCCTTGTGTTTAAGCGGGCCCGGGGCGGCGGATCACCAGAGCGCTGAGATCGTCATCCACACGGCCGCCATGCCACTCCTCAGCAGCTGTAATAGCCTTCCTCGCAAGCACTTCCGATGTGGCGCCGGGCATTTTGCTTAGCGTGTCTGAAAGTCTGGGAGTACCAAATAGTTCGGCCTCATCGTTGGGTGCCTCGGTGATCCCATCGGTGTACAACGCAAGCCATCCGCCCAGCGGGAGTGTCCGGCGGCGATCTGCCCATGTTGCTCCAGGAATGACCCCGAGCAGTGGTCCTGTAGACATTCCTTCCTCATCAACTTGACCGTGGCCGTCACCAAGCAACGCCGACAGATGGCCCGCCGAGACGATGCAGAACTCGCCAGTAGCCATCGTGACCCGCACAATTATGCCGGTCACAAACAACTGATGATCATTGTCGTTACACAACTCTTCATTGGTCAGCGCCACGATATCCGTAAGAGGAATGGCCGGATTGTCGAACTGACGCAGGAGCGTCATAACCCGGACCATCACAAGTGCCGCTGGCATTCCAGACCCGGCGACATCCGCCAAGACGACCGTCAGCACACCATCGCGCACCCAATAGTCATAGAAGTCCCCTGCGACATACCGAGCCGCCTCGTTGATCGCGTGCAGGTCGATCTCGGGATGGCCCTGAAGCATTGGGTACTCGTGGGGCAACATCTCTTTCTGAATTTCGCGGGCAGCATCCAGTTCGCGTTCCATGGCCTGTCGCGCTGCTTGTTCACTCGCAACGCGGTCCACGGTTCGCCCAAGTTGCTTGGTCATGCGGTTGAAATCTACTGCGAGTTTGCCAAGTTCATCGTGACGGCGAATATGCTCGATCGACGCGCTGAGGTTGCCTCCAGACACCTGCGCAACAGCCGATGCGAGTTGACGCACATCGCCTGTGATTCGTAGTCCGGTCAACAGAACGATCGCAGCGATGATGACGCCTCCTCCAAGGAGGATGCCCACATTCCACCGCAACTGCAGTTGCACCGGGCCCAGCACCTGCGCTTCCTCAATGGCCGCTGCGAACATCCAGTCAGCAGTGGGAATAGGCTCAAACGCAACAATATGTGGAGTTTCGTTTGGCCAATCGTCGAATCGCTGCAGCGTCCCTGGCGGAGAATCAGCCAGCAACGCTGGCCCACCCGCGCTAGTCACCGGTTTCATGATGAGTTCTGGATTGGGATTTGAGATAAACCTGTCACCTGGTCCAACCAGAAAGCCTGATGTGTTGGTGAACTCGCCGACCTGAAGGCTGTCTTGCAACGGAAGAAGTGGTACATCCACTGATACAACTGCCGTGACTTCGTTGTGGCGAATCACGGGAACAGAAAACGAAACAAGCAATCCTTCAAAGACCGGACCGTCGTAGGGCGCCGTCCACCCAGCATCGCCATGGGCGGCAATCGTGTACCAATTGCGTGTTGTGTAGTCATACGCTAGGCCCAGATCTGTCCTCTGCAACGTACCGTTTCGATTCCAAACATAAGGGGCCGCAGGTGCCCCCTCAGCGACACTGCCAGGCGCAAATGCCACCGAGGCACCCTCGACCAGCGGAACTCGTTTGACCAAAGTTCAAGGAGGGGCCAAACTCGAGTGCCGTCAAGTTCCGGTGCCGCCTCCAGTGCCGCCGCGCCAGTGTGGGACACATTGACCGCCTTGGCTAGAGCGCTTTCGATATCACGGGCTGTTGCCTGCGTCAGCAGAAGGGTATGACTTTGGGCCTGCGCAATTGCCAGTGTTCGCATCGATTGGTATTGAATCACCACCAGTGCTGAAAAGACGATGGCCAACGGCAGGATCACCAGCAGTACAAGTTTGAGTCTCAGTGACATTGCCAGCAATCAGTCCAAATCACCTGCTGCTGCAGCATCTGCATAGACGATGGCGCGATCACGTCGGACTCGGCCTGCCGGGATTGATGTATCACCAGCAAGGAGTTTGGCAAGCATCGGCTGCTTATCCGCACCGCAAATTTGCCAGAACACGTGGTTCGCGCCAGCCAACAGGCAGAATGTCAGACTCATTCGTCGAAATCCGTTGTGTGCGTGGGTCGTCCAAGCGACATCGCGATCGGAAATGTCAAGAATTGGATCATCTGGAAATAAGGATGCGGTATGGCCATCTGGGCCGATTCCCAAATGCGCCACGTCAACGCCCCGCCCATGCGAAATGCGATCAAGATCTCGTGCATACTCTGCGGCCGCATCGGGCATGTCGTCAGCCATCACGGGCATCGGATGAAGATTGTCTACTGGCACAACAGGCGCAAAAATCTCTTGAGCCCGCGTCCAATTGCGTTCCTCATCACCATCTGGCGCTTGGCGTTCGTCAACCTGCACAATGTGGATACGATCCCACGGCATGTCCGAAACCATCACAAGCTGCCGGAACATCGGCCACGGTGATCGCCCCCCACTGACAGCCAACACACATACCCCTTGAGTCGTGGCAATGCGGTCAAGCGTGCCTGAGAGCCAGTTCGCCCCGCATCTAGCTACCGCGTCTGCATCAGAAAGCGTTTTGAACATCATCCCACCGAGTTGCATCTGCGCAGGCGTTTTCAATTGGGCGCCTCGCCTGAACACACTGGCGTCTGTGGGTTGTGCCACTTATACATATCGCCGGTCAATCGATCGGCCGACTCTGGTCCCCAAGTGCCGCTGTCGTACTGCTCAAGTTGGGCTGGATCCGCCATGGCTGGGGCGATGATCTTCCATGCAGTTTCAACCTCATCGACCCTGGCAAACAGACCAGATTGTGCATGAATGGCGTCATCAATCAGCCGCTCGTAGGCACTCATCTCATCGGGCTCTTGATGCAAGGCGATCATTTCAATCTGCTCACCAGTCATAGCGTCGCCTGGCTTCTTCGCCCGGGCGCCAATACTGATGGTCGTAAATGGTTTGAACTGAAACCGAAAGTAGTTCCGCTCGCACAACCATGCATCCTCGAAAAGATCTTGTGGTGGATGATGAAGATCGACAAGCACCTCCGTAGCCGTCACCGGCATCTTCTTTCCAACTCGGACGATAAAAGGAACACCAGACCATCTCCACGAGTCGATATTAAATCGCGCCGCAGCATAGGTTTCGGTATCAGATTGCGGTCGAACGCCGGCCTCATCGAGGTACCCACGGTATTGGCCACGGATGACATCTTCACGAGAAAGCTGCTTCATCGACCGCATGACACGAACCTTTGCATCGCGGAGCGATTCATCAGTTCCGTCGGCAGGAGGGTCCATGGCAAGCAATGAAATTATCTGCAGCATGTGGTTCTGCAACACGTCGCGGATGGCACCAGCTTCGTCATAGAAAGCGCCGCGACCCTCTACACCAAAGTTTTCAGCCATCGTGATTTGCACGCATCGAACATGTTGACGATTCCACACCGGCTCAAGAAACCTGTTGCCAAACCGAAAGTACGTCAGGTTGAGCAAGGCTTCCTTGCCTAGGTAATGGTCGATGCGATAGATATGGTCTTCTGAGAACACTTCCTGCAGTGCGGCGTTGAGTTCCTTGGCCGACTGCAAGTCCCGACCGAATGGTTTCTCAACGACGACCGATCCACCCTGGGCACCTCCGCAGGTATTGAGGTGTTCAATGACCGTGGTAAAGATGCTTGGTGGAACCGCCAAATAGTAGAGTGGATGTGTTGCATTACCAAGCGCATCAGAGAGTTTTTGGAAGCTCTCGACGTCGGTGTAGTCGCCCACGACATACTTCAACTTTGCTGCGAATCGCGCAAACACCGCTTCATCGATGTCGCCCTTTCCAAATTGGTCGATGCCATCACGAGCTCGCTCGATCACTTGCTCTGTTGTCATATCCTCACGAGCAATACCGATGACGGGAACATTGAGGGTGCCCCGCCGTTCCATCGCGTACAGCGATGGGAGAATCTTTCGATGTGCCAAGTCACCGGTGATTCCAAAAATCACCAAGGCATCTGACTGTTCGCGGCTCATGACGACGACTTCTCGTGGTGTCCACCAAACTGACTTCGCATAGCCGACAACACTCGCCGCGGCAATTCGTCTTCATTTCGACTCGCAAATCGCTGAAAGAGGGCCGCAGCAAGAATTGGTACGGGCGCCCCCGATGCGATCGCGGCCTCGAGCGTCCATCGCCCCTCGCCAGAGTCCGACACACGACCGGCAAAACCATCGAGCGATGGGTCTTCGCGAAAAGCTGCCGCAGTCAGGTCCAGCAGCCACGACTCTATCACACTGCCACGCCGCCACACTTCGGTGATGGCGGACAAATCGAAGTCGTACTCAAATGCATCTGAATGACGCAGCGGTGTCGTCTCAGCGTCGTGATCTCGATCATAAAGGCCCACACCAGCATGCGCCAGCACGCCGAGTCCTTCGGCATAGGCTGCCATGGCACCGTACTCAATACCATTGTGCACCATTTTGACAAAGTGCCCGGCGCCGCTGGGGCCACAGTGAAGCCAGCCCTGTTCCTCAGAACTTGGCGTGCCCACACGGCCTGGCGTTCGCGCAGCCGCCTCAACACCGGGAGCCAACGACTCCAACGCCGGCTGCAGATGTGATATCGCATCATCTTCGCCACCGACCATCAGACAGTAGCCACGTTCCTGCCCCCACACGCCGCCGCTCACACCCGCATCGACATAGCGAATACCCGACTCAGCGAGTCGTCCATGCCGCGATAGATCGTCACGCCACATACTGTTGCCACCGTCAATAAGTATGTCGCCCTGGCTGAGGTGGGGTGCTACGTCGTCGATGACACGATCGACAATACCTGCGGGCACCATCATCCACACCGCTCGCGGACCAGACATCGCCCCGGTGAGGTCCTTGATCGTCGCGGCCCCCAAGGCGCCCTCTTGGACGAGTGACTGTACGGCTTCACTCGAGACATCCCATACATGGCACTCGTGGCCCGCGGCCAGCAACCGACGAACCATCCCGGCCCCCATCCGTCCAAGTCCGATCATCGCGATCTGCATAATGACTCCTCACCCTTGCGCTTCTCATGTGGATTGCAACTGGCCGATTTTTTCAGCAATACCTTCCAGCATGTTCTTCCACGATTTGACAAAGGCATCGGCACCTTGGGTCTGCAATTGTTCGGCAAGCGATCGTACATCAACTCCCGCAGATTCGAATCCAGAAACGACCTCGTCGGCCTGCGCCCAAGCAGCTGGGCCCAGTACCCCGTCCATGTCACCATGGTCCGCAAAGGCCAACAACGTTTGTTCCGGAATAGTGTTGATCGACTCAGCGGCAGCCAAAGCCGTGATATACATGGTGTCTGGGAGCGCCGGATCTTTGGTGCTGGTGCTGGCTAGAAGCAACTTCTGTCGTCTAGCGCCCTGTTCGGCCAATGCTGCGAATGCATCGCCGGTAAAGATGTCCTCGCACGCGCGATGGCATCGTACGCCGCACGCGATGCCCAAACGGTTGGCAAGTGTGTCATCAACCAACTTAGCTGTGGGCGTGTCCCATCGCGAAATGAAGACCGACGCGACCGAGAATACCTTTGCGTCCAACCCCGCCTCGAGGCGTCGACGAATGCCGGCGATGTACGCTTCGGCGGCTCGTCGATATTGCACGTCATCAAAGAGCAGCGTCACGTTGACATTGATGCCCCGGAAGATGAGTTCCTCGATGGCCTCGGGGGACTCAGGAGTGCCAGGCACCTTGATCATGAGGTTGGGCCGATCGGCGCGATTAAAGAGTGCCGTGCCTTGATCAATGGTTGTCGCGGCGTCGGCCGCAAGCAGTGGTGAGACTTCCAACGACACACAGCCATCGGTTCCATCGGTAACATCCCACGCCGTGCGAAGTAGATCGGCAGCGCGGCTGAGGTCGTCTATTGCCAAATCAAAGAAGACCGCTTCGGCATCCGTTCCGCGGATGGATGCGTCGTAGAGATCGGTTCCGGTGATCGCTTTGTCGAAGATGCTCGGATTGCTGGTGAGTCCAGTGACGCACAAGTCCGAGATGTACCGAGCCAAGGTGCCGTCATCAAGAATATCGCGGCGGATATAGTCGAGCCAAATTGCCTGACCAGCATCGCTTAGTGCATTCAGTGGGGTCATCGTTCGCTTCCTTTCGATGTCGATGATCTGGCTGAGCCGGCGGCGGTACCGCTCGACCTGTTGAAACTCTGCTTGTACAAATGCTTGGACAATTTCCGCTGCTGGCTCCAAGCCGATAACGCGAGTGCCCAAAGTCAAGACATTGGCCGCATCGTGCTCGACCATCTGGTGTGCGGTGTAGGTGTCGTGGGCCGTCGCCGCACGGATGCCTGGAAAGCGATTCGCCGCGATCGTCATGCCCGCACCGGACCCACACAGCAGGATGCCCCGCTGCGCCCGACCGGCCATGAGTTCACGGCACAAGGCCGTCGCGGCGATTGGGAAGTCCACCCGCTGGCCTTCCTCGGGGCCCACCAAGATGGCCTCGTGCCCAAGCGATTCCACAACGGACGCCAGATGCGACCGCATGTCCAGCCCCGCGTGATCTCCAGCCAACACGACCTTCATGAGGATCCTCCAGATGGGGCACGATACCAGCCTGAGGAGTGTCGCGAATCGGCTATCGTCCCTACGTGGACATCCTCTGTATCGACGTTGGCGGCACGAACCTCAAGATGCTTCGCTCGGGCGAGACCCAGCGTCGCAAGATCAAGTCTGGTTCGAATCTCACCGCGGAAACCATGGTCGCCAAGGCTCAGGAAGCATGCGATGGGTGGACGTGGGAGGCCGTATCCATTGGATACCCCTCGCCGGTCGTAGGTGGACGGCCGCTACTCAACCCGTCAAATCTTGGAGGAGGATGGGTTGGCTTTGATTTCGATGCCGCCTTTGGATGCCCGGTTCGCATCATCAACGACGCAGCCATGCAGGCCCTTGGCAGTTACCACGGGGGACGAATGCTCTTCCTTGGGCTCGGCACCGGTATGGGGTCGGCGATGATCGAAGACGGAGTTCTCGCGCCGCTGGAACTGGGGCACATGCCCTTCAGGACGAAGTGCTATGAGTACTACACCGGCAAAGCCGGATTAAAGCGACAAGGATTCGATGCTTGGCGTGACACCGTATTCGAAGTCGTTGATGGCTTTGTCGCGGCAATCGAACCGGACTACGTTGTATTGGGTGGTGGCAATGTCAAGAAACTTGAAGCACTACCCAACCGATGCGAACGAGGCCACAACTCAAATGCATTCAAGGGTGGGTTCCGACTCTGGGAAGGTATCTCATGACCGCACGTAGCACACTGCACACACATCGCAGTGAATTCGACGAAATCTGCCTTCGCAACTTAATCGATTCTCCTGATCGGAGCGACGGTTTCATCTTCCACTTTGATGACATGCTGATTGATTGCACGCGGCATCTGGCCGTGGATCGCACACTGGAATTGCTGCGAACCCTCGCAACAGAATGTGGTGTCCAAAAACGACGCGATGCCATGTTTGCGGGCGAACCGATCAATACCACCGAACAACGCAGCGTGCTGCATGTGGCGCTTCGGAATCAATCTGACCGCCCAATGCTCGCTGGCGGACGTGATGTCATGCCTGATGTCCGTGAGCAGCTCGATCGGATGCGAAACTTCGCCGCCAAGGTGCATGATGGCACCTGGCGGGGCTGGACCGATCAACCGGTCCAAGCTGTTGTCAATATTGGTATCGGTGGATCCGACCTTGGTCCCGTGATGGCCGTCGAAGCGATGCGCCCATTCCACGCACCAGGTATCACAAGCCGCTTTGTCTCCAACGTCGACCCATCACACTTGCACGATGCGCTCAAGGGACTCAATCCCGAGACGACGCTCTTTATTATTTCATCCAAAACATTTGGAACACAAGAGACTCTCTCCAATGCCGCCGCGGCGCGCCGCTGGCTGGTCGATGCGCTCGGTACGCAAGATGCTGTAGCCAATCACTTCGTCGCGGTCTCAACCAACGCTTCACGGGTCGAAGCGTTTGGAATCGACACCGACAATATGTTCACCTTCTGGGATTGGGTCGGCGGGCGGTACTCGATGTGGTCATCGATAGGCCTGTCAATCGTGCTGGCTGTTGGCTTTGACCGATTTGCGGAGATGCTTGCGGGCGCCTTTGACATGGACGAACACTTCCGCACCGCGCCGATCGACAAGAACATCCCGATGACGCTGGGGTTACTGGACTGCTGGTATCGCGACTTCTGGTCGTGCGCCAGCCGTGTCTCGCTTCCATACGATCAGCACCTCTCCCGATTGCCAGCATACTTGCAGCAATTGGAAATGGAGAGCAATGGCAAGCATGTGCAACTCGATGGCAAGCCTGTCTCGGACGGAACTGCCATGGTCGTCTGGGGCGAACCTGGCACCAACGGGCAGCACTCCTTTCACCAGATGCTGCATCAGGGCACGACGGTGGTTCCGGCGGACTTCTTCATTGCGCGGCGACCGGTTGAAGACATCGACGATGGCCGACACGCGATGCTTGTTGCCAACTGTGTGGCGCAGGCCGAAGTCTTTGCGCGGGGTCGTACGCTGTCGGAAGTCGAGACAGCCATGCGAGATGCTGGCGCCGACGATGGTGAGATTCAGCGTCTGGCCCCCCACCGTGTCATGATTGGGCAACGACCATCAACAACTTTTGCGTACGATCAACTCGACCCACGAACCCTAGGCAGGTTGATTGCCCTGCACGAACACCGTGTCTTTGTGCAAGGTGCCGTCTGGAACATCGACTCCTTCGATCAGTGGGGCGTCGAGATGGGGAAAGAAGTCGCCAGCACGTTGCTGGCGGGCGCCAGTGGTGATGAACCGCCAAGTGGTGACGCCACGTCGCAACGCATTGTGTCCCACCTTCGGCAGCGAAAGAGCGACTGACCACCATGTCCTCTGATCAGATGCGTGGTGCCCTTGATCGCGAATGGCTGCTGACCAATGGTCTTGGCGGATTCGCCATGGGAACGGCGTGTGGCGCACGAACGCGCCGATATCACGGGCTCTTGGTTGCAGCATGCGCGCCTCCGATTGATCGCATCGTAGCGCTCGCGGCCCTTGATGACTGCATCACCCTTCCTCACGCAGAACCAATTGGCCTGGCGACTCATCTATTCGGCCAAGCATCTGAACCCCTCAAGGATGGATGGCGCCACCTGCTTGACTTTCGGTGTGATGGTCAGACTGTCGCATGGCGATGGCAGCTTCCCACTGGCATCACGATCTCACGCGAACTGTCGATGGTGCATGGGTTCAATGCATGCCGCATGCGATGGCGTATCGATGGTCTGTCCGATACGGCATGGCTTCGGATAACGCCACTGGTAGCCATGCGGGACTTCCACACGTTGCTCAGTGAACCGGTGGATGACATTGTGGTCAAGGGTCAGGGCCGCACGCTACGCGTGACCCGAGGCGAACACCAACTAGTACTGCGCCCGCAGCGGAATACGTGGTCTGTATCCCCTGTCTGGTGGGAGGACTTCACGTTCCCAGTCGAGCAAGCCCGTGGATACAACGCAACGGGATGCGCGCTAGCCGCGGCGACCATTGATGTCGAACTCACCTGTGGTCAGCCGACCTTTGAACTCACCGCCGAACTCGATGCAATGGTGCCTCCTACCAGCGAACGTAGGATGGGTGACGCCAGCGGCGTCGACTCAAGGTTACTTGTCGCCGCAGATGCATTTGTGGCCACTCGCATGGGTGGTGATGTGCCGTCACTGACAATCATGGCGGGGTTCCCCTGGTTTGCTGACTGGGGGCGGGACGCCATGATTTCAATTCCAGGCTTGCTGCTTTCGACGGGGCGACTCGATGATGCGGCCAGAGTGCTGGAGACATTTGCCCGGGCTCGACACAATGGTCTAATTCCCAATCGTTTTGATGATCGTGTAGAAGGGCTGGCGCACTACAACACCGCTGATGCCAGTTTATGGTTTCTTCATGCGGTCGCAACGTGGATTGAGGCGGGCGGCGACGGGGATGTACGTGGGCGTTTGATGACCGCGTGTATGGACATCATCGACTGTCACCTCCGTGGCGTATGCCACGGCGTCCGAGTAGATGAATCTGGCTTGATTGAAGCGGGGATTGAAGGCGAGGCGTTCACGTGGATGGATGCCCGCATTGACGGTGTCGCCGTCACGCCACGCATCGGTCGTCCCGTGGAACTCTCGGCCTTGTGGATCAGTGCGCTGCGCCGCTTAGCGGCGCATTGTGATGACGCTGCGCCACTACTCGATGCGGCTGGGCGTGCTGAGGCATCCTTCGAGGCGTTCTGGAACTCGGACCTCAACTGCTGCTATGACGTCCTTCCTCCAGCGGACATGGATGCGCAACCGGATGTATCGATTCGCCCCAATCAAATCTTCGCCGTCTCCCTCCCCCACGCCCCACTCACAGGACGACGCGCCACACAAGTCGTCGAGATGGTGCGCCAAGAACTCTTGACTCCGTACGGTCTGCGAACCCTCTCCCCGGATGACCCCTCGTACTGCGGACGATTCGATGGCGATATGCGATCTCGCGACACCGCCTATCACAATGGAACTGTCTGGCCGTGGCTGATTGGACCATGGTGTGACGCGGTGCGGGCAACCTGTGGTGATCCCAGCGCTGATGTCACGCCACTGCTGGACTCGCTCGATCACGGATGCATTGGTCAGATCGCCGAGATTTACGACGGTGATGCCCCACACCACGCCCATGGGTGCCCAGCTCAGGCATGGTCTGTGGCCGAACTCATTCGTGCATCTGAGCCTAGGCACAGACGGCCGCCGACAAACATGCGTCTGCCGGCGGCCGATGAGTCAGTACAAAAAGGACTTTGATCAGAACACGAGCTGCAATTGGGTGCGAACCAGAATCTGGCCAGCTTGTCCAGCATTGTCATCTCGCCAGCCGTTGCCACTCGAGACGTAGTCTGCACGAGGAAGGGATGTTCCCCCATCATTGAGGGTCGAGAAGGCGTACCCGAAGTCAGTTGTCCACTTTAGGTTTTTGCCAGCAATCCAATTGGTAAAACCAACGGTCAGTGTGGCGTTGTGGCCCGTTCGCATTCCATCGTTCCCCAAACGAGGCTGGGTACCGGGAGGAGTTGGTATGGGCATTTGGCCATTAGCCCAGCCAGCATTGCCTTGGCTGTACTTAAAAATGTCACCAAGTTCCCAGCGACCAAAGACCTGCCAATCCTTGGCCACCATGAGGCCCCCTTGGGCAATCCATCCAAAGGCGGTATTGGTATCTGGCAGCGGTGCATTGGTGGCACCGCCATTGTCCGCCCACACAAACGCTGTGTAGGCCGTCCACTGATCATTCCCGACCGAAGCATCCATGGTGAAGCCGTAACTACGAAGGCTGTTGGCACCACCGAATTCCGTCATCGTATTATCACGATTCGATGCATTGAACCACTGGAATGCCCCACCAATGAAAGCGCTGATGTCGCTTTTGGTGCCGTAGCCAGTCAGGGTCTTCCAGTCGCTCCAACTGCCAGCAAGCATGTAGTCGGCGCGAGCGACCATCGAAATTTGGTCGTCGTCGATCCCCTGAGACTGCCGATTCGCGGCGTTCGGACCATCTGTGAACATGCCCCGAAGCCAGAGATTCTCCGACTTCGTTCCAAGTTCGACGCCTTGCGTCCAGCCATAGGTGAACTGATTGTTGATCATCGAACGTTCAACAGTGAGTTGTGTTGAACTGGATACTAGTTCTTCGCGAAGGAATGGCGCTTTGAACTGCCCAATCTTCACATACCAATCGTTGTCCATCTTCTTCTGGAGCCACGCATCTTCGACGTACATCGTATTGCTATTTCCAGCGCTACCCTGCGTATCACGTTGGTTGATAATTGAAATCTTATACGTGTAACTCGGATCAATGATGTGACCAGAGAATTTCAACTTGAGACGGCGGATTTCAGCGCCATAGTCGTTGGGCTGATCCTTGGCATGGTTATACATGTAGCGAGATTGAATCTGGCCGTTCATCTTGAGTTTCCAGTTGCCGTCGGCAGACTGTATGAAGAAACCCTTGTTGTAGCCAGAGGTGGCGCCATTGCCCTGTAGGCTGGCCCGAGTATCGGCATCGGCCAGCACGTCGTTGACAATGCCGCGAATATGCTCGCTGCGTTGCTCGGTAAGCCACTGGTCAGAATCTTCTGCACGAAGCACATCAACTTCACCGCGAAGCGACTCCACCATTGATCGCAACTCTGCAATCTCGGCATCACGTTGATCCCCAGCAATCACCGGAGCCATGAGTCCGCCTGTAAGAATAATTGATACAACACATGTCTTCATGAGATGACCTCCTCTGTGGGTCACCATGACCCTGACTTGAGGAGCGAATACTCAATCAGCCGCGTTCAGGTTGTGTTCAGATTCTGCAGAAGATCGTTGTGTATGCCGTTGTAATGCGGGGGAAATTACTCGGGACGCTTGACACTCATGACACCGTTCATCATCTGCCAGTGGCCTGGGTAGGTACACACATATGGATACCGACCGGGCCGATCGGGCGCGATGAATCGCAAATACTCAATGGTGCCCTCAGCCACAAGTGGCGAAGCGTGCAGAATGCCCTTGACATCAGGCACATAGTTGCGCGTTAGAGCATCGCCAGTCATGCCCTGTGCATCGGCCGCCCGCCCAATTTGTCGCAGAGAACCTGGCCGCCCAACCACGAGATTGTGGGGCATACGATCTTCGTTGACCAACTTCAATTCCACGGGCTGGCCAGCAAAAACTTCGACCTTTCGAATGTCGTAGAGCATCT
The DNA here is from genome assembly GCA_964524945.1 of uncultured Isosphaeraceae bacterium. GTDB lineage: Bacteria > Planctomycetota > Phycisphaerae > Phycisphaerales > SM1A02 > UBA12567. Next base: position 8,752 of record CAZGFN010000042.1, on the reverse strand, counting down.
TGTCGGGCACCGTGGAAATCCGCACACGCTTGAGCCGTTTGCTAGAAAGATCATCGGGCCACTGATCCTCGGGAACATCGGCCATAGCTCGTGCGATCCGAAGCCGCGTCGCGTCATCCTCAACTGCGTCATACCAGCCCGCGAGGTACCTGAGCGTTTCCTCGGTCGGCGAAATGCGAGGAAGCATCACCAGCGTCTCCAACTTTACGGGCCAGTCCGGATCGACACCGGGGATGACCTCAGTGGAAAACGTCGGCGCGGGTTGATTTTCCAAGAGCCACCCACGCTGGCCCGCATCGTCGATGCCAACAATGCGATATCCGTCGAGCCGCTGGTGGTGCGGACGATTCGTTCGATTGTGAATAACAATGCGATCGATGGATACTTCTTCTCCCAGATCGACTTCCCACCACGGGTCAAGCTTATTCTCAATCGTGTGTGTGGACTTTCCAGCCATCCAATCGCCGTTGGCGTCGCCATCGACGGCTCGCTCGGGCGTTCCGCCATGGCCGAGGGATGACTGTGTGCACGGCTTTCCAAGAGCCACATTGCGACCCTTGCTGAAAACTTCCACTTCCGCAAGTGTGAGGGTCGCTGGACCGTCCAATTCCACCCGCACTCGACGCGCTGTCATTGGCTGAGCAACCTCCTCGGGCGGCGACCCAACAAACATCCGGAGATTGCCATACGTCTCTGGTCCGCCGGCCAATTCTGGCCATCGTGCGGCAGCACCAAGTAAATCAATCTGCCCCTGATTACCACGCTGTGAAGAAGCGCGGTCCCATGCCGCATTCCAACTCTGTGTACGCGCCATGACGGCCCATGCAGCATGCCGCAGTGCATCGCTTCCGCCCCCCGCTTCTAGGGCAGCGACTGCGGCGGGTTGAACGGCCATGAGATCTTCATGCGATAGGTGCATGAGCAGATCCGCGCTGGCGTCACCATCAACATCATTGGACGCATTCCACACTTCGGCTGCAACCGAACGGCCACTCCGCTGCGCGATCCACTGGGCAGCAGCAAGGCGATCGCCAAGCGAGAGCGACGCCCGCTTGAGTCGTTCCCCGGCCGAGAAGAAGTCCAGAGGCTCGGCCATAAGTTCGTCATCGTCGAGTTTGGACAGCCGCCACGCCTCGGTACCCGGACCGCCGGGCGTTCCAAGGGGCTCCAGCGCCACCAGCGCCCTTCGCAGGACAGCGGTAGTTCCATTGTCGATGGGCTGCCGCATGGCCAAACTGACCAATTCCACCGACTTGGGATCTTGGACATAGCCCAGTGCGAGCACCGCTTCCATTCGCACATCGGGGTCGGTATCGAGCACAGCGGCCTTGAGTCGATCGAAAACCTCGAGTTCATCACGCCAGTCCCGTAGCACCGCCACGGCGGCTGCTCGGACGCGTCCGTCTTCTGATGCAAGCACATCATCAAGCAGCGCTTCGTGTACGACGCCGTGCGCCTGATGCAGCCACAACGCTTCGAGCATCGCCAACTCGGTTCCCTGCGCATTGGCCCATGCAATCGCCTCAGGTAAGACTTCGTCTGCGGGGCGTCGCTGCAACTCAATCCGGGCGCGACGTACTGCCCAAGGGTGATTTCCAGCCAACCGCGTAAGCACCTCGGGTGTGTTCTGATCATCTATCGGCGACCACTCAACCAGTGGCGCATCGTCCCGCGTGATTCGCCAAACGCGGCCATGTGAGTGGTCCCGCCGTGGATCACGGACATTGAATTGCATGTGACCAACAATCGGGTTAGCCCAGTCCAATACGTACAGCGCCCCATCGGGACCGATTTCCAAATCGACAGGTCGGCAGGTCTGGTCCGACGAGGACAATAAGTCCTGAGACTGAGAAGTGGCCTTGAAGCCCGACGCATCGTCCTGCAACTCATACCAGCGAACACCATGGAAGCCGATGTTCTGTGGCTGCACCAGCCAGCCTTCTAGTTCGTCAGGTACATGTCCGCCGCCAAGGATTTCCGTTCCTCCAGCCGGGCGACGGCCACTGGGCGTAAACGACTTCACACCACGCACATCGCCATGTCCTTTTCCTGGATCTGGATAGGGATGTGGTCCAGAAATATGACTCAATCGTCGCGCCAACCCATTGGTGCCATCGGTGATGATGCTGCGGCCCCACCGGTCGAACACATGACCCCATGGATTGGCAAAGGGCCACGAAGCCACGCCCTCGACCTCACCAGTCTCTGGGTCGTACCGCATCACCCCGGCATCCTTGAGCCGCTCGGGACCTTGGGGCGATTCGATCTGTGTGTTGTGGAACACGCCCTCTTGGAAGTAAATGCTTCCATCGGGTGGGCGCGCAAAGGCAGACATTGCGTGATGGCTGTCTTCACTTCCAAACCCATGCAACACAATCGTTCGCTCATCGCCCACACCATCACCATCGGTATCAACAATGTGCAGTAGATTGGGCTGGCTAACGACCCATGCTTCATCTCCGTTGGTCGCAAAACCAGTGGGTACATATAGGCCATCGGCGAACACAGTCAATTCATCCGCGCGTCCGTCGCGATCGGTGTCTTCTAGCACAATGAGTTTGTCGTCGGGCAACACGCCAGGCATGACGTGTGGATACGTCGGCGCGACGATGACCCACAACCGACCGGCACCATCCCAGTTCATCGCAATGGGGTTCGCCAGTTGCGGAAAATCCGCTTCGCTTGCAAAGCAATTGATCGACCACCCATCGGGAAGTGTGAAGTTGTCTATCTGCTCGTTGGGGTGCGGTACGGTTCGATCCTCGGGCGGCACAGCACCATCCTCACGAGCCTTGACCTCCGGAACGAACCCCTCCCAGGGATCCGGCTGCACGATGCGCCATTGACCTGCATGCAGTCTGGCATCAGCGGCCTGTGCCAAAGATTCGAGGCGTTTCATTTCCTCTGGAAAGTTGTCATCCCCATAGGGTTCGTGCCGCCGGCCATACACATACTCTGTGTTAATTGGTCGGTATCGCTCAAAAACCAAGCGATTCTTGTCTCGCAGTACATCGAGCATCTCGGGCGTCACGCTGTTCAACCCCGACGGGTCAACGCCCAGCCGTACGAGCATTTCCCGAGCGGCAACGCGATGCCCCTCGCTGTTGAGGTGGATGCCGTTGATGGTCAGATCTTGAGAACCACGCATGGCCGTTCGCAGTGGTCGGTGCAAGTCAACGAATGGGATGTCCCGGGCAGACGCCTCACGACGTATTACGTCGGTGTAGCGCTCGATGTCAAAGGTGTGCGCCTGACCATTAGGCAAACGCCCGCCAATATCTTCGTGAGCGATGGGCGATACGAGCACGATGTCCATCATTTCACCATCGACCTGCAGCGACTCGTGGTGATCCAGCCATGCTTGCAACTTCTGCTTAAATTCATCGAGTCCTTCATCGCTGGCGTACGACTCATTCATGCCAAATGCCGCGATGAGGACATTGGTTCCGACTCGCTGCACATGCGCGTCCATCCCCGCGAACTTGTAAGGACGAGGTTGCAGGCCCACTTCGTCGGCGGACCATCCAAAGTTTCGAACGTGCACATCAAGTTCGGGGTACGCCTCTCGCAAACCCGCTTCAAACCAAGGAAAGTGCTGCATCCGTTCGGCAAAAGTGCCCCCAACAATCGTAATCGTGTCGCCGTCTTGCACGTCAAGCACCGGCGGTGGCGCGATCAGTAGAGCGAGGCTCAACAGGCAGATCGTCATTGGGCAATTTCCTGACACGTAGCCAGATAGGCGACGATGTCGCGCACTTCATGAGGAGTCAAAGTCACACGCATGTCGGGCATGGCAGACACGCTGCCATAGCCTTCCGCCACGACGGCCTGTGGGTCAATGATCGAAGTGAGCAGTTCGGTTCTGCTCAGCCTAGCGGCAACACCTTCAAGCGAAGGCCCAGCACTACCACCGCTTCCATCGACGGTGTGGCATCGAATGCATGCCGCTGAGGAATGATTCTCGACAAGCCAGCGTCCACGACGCACATCGCCTCCGGCTATGGCAGCGGCCCACATGTCGGCGGAGGTTGTCCCGGGGGCGCGGGCTTCGAGCAAATCAAGCCGGGTCTCGGGTGTCGCCATTGCGTCGAGCCCCGCCAAGGCCGCTGGGCCTTCCTGGGCAGCCAGCACGCGAAAGGCTGCGCGATGTAGCACCGGGTCGTCGGTATCTAGCACGCTTCGAGCCAGTCGAATGCGAGACGATGCTGGCATGAAGCGTTGCATCGCCACCGCTTGTAGCGGTGAAACGCCACTGCCCATTGCGTATTGGATTGCTTCGTCGGATCGGGCGTGGTCATCAATCAAGAAGTGCAGGCAGTCCACCCGTGTGTCGATCGGTTGGCGTTCATCTCGCATCATGTCAAATACTGTCGATGGATCGATCGAAACACCCAGTGCAGTGGCCGCTGCCCGCCCCGTATCGCCAAGCGGGCCCGGGGCTGTTGCCAGCCGAGGCAGCAAGGCTGCGACCGCCGTAGCTGCGACCGCGGGATCACGCGGTGGAATGGCGCGGTACCGGCCCGTCACGCGATCACGGGGACCAGGCGAGGACCATTCACGCAGCGCGCGAGCTGCTTCGAGTCGCACGATGGATGCGTTGGCTTCATTGGTGGCGATGCGGGCAAGAGCTAGTGCATCATTGGCATCGCCGCGACGCGATGCGGCCTCGACCGCACGGCGGCCAAACGAGCGACCCTCGCGGGTGTCAGGCACCGTGAGTCCATCAGCGACATCGGCCAGCAAGTCCATGGCCGACTCGATTTCCTCATCATGAATGGCTCGCGCAGCTTCGGCAGCGATGAATGGATCGGGGTCTCGCAATGCCAGTGACACCGCCGGGTCACGCATACGCCGCAGCGCCAACACGGCCCCGAGTCGCACCGATGATTGCGCATCGCCCAGTAGTTCGATCAGTCTGGTGCGATTGCCGATTTCCGCCAACGCAAACACACAGGCGTGCCGAAGGAATGGATCTTCATCAGCATTGCCCCAGAGCACTTCCGCAGCGGCATCAATGCCATCGTCGCCGCCGATTTTTCCAAGGCTCATGATGGCCTGCGCCGCGACTTGGTCATTATCGTCAAATGCAAGCGACAGCAGATCTTCGTAAGCGGGCTGGTATTTCGCATCTCCAAGCAACCGTGCCGCTGCTGTTCGAATGATCGCATCATCGTCCCATGAGACGCTGTGCACGAAGTTCATGGCGGCATCGCCTACATCAAACCGGCGGTCGATGATGCCTAGTGCCCACAAGGCGTGGAGTCGGGCGAGTTGATCATCACCATGGGTGGTTGCTGCGAGTGAATTGATGGCGTCTGGTCCACGATTGGCCAGTTCCCAGTGCGCCCTCGTTCGGATGCGCATATCGTCGTGGGACAACAGATCGATGAGTTCGGTCAGATCCCGTGTGCTGAGATCCCACCTAGCCACATCCTGGGCACGCGGGCTCGGGGCATCCTGCGCCAACGACTCGTGCGCAACACGCCAGATCCGCCCAGTCTCGGTGCTTCCCCAGCCCTCCACCCAATCGGACACGTAGATCACCCCATCCCAACTCATCTCAACATCGGTACACAGTACGCCTGTGACAAATGGATGAATGTCCACGACTTCAAAGCCGGCGCCGCGTGGCTCGACGCCAAAGGCCAGCACACTGCTGTGCTGCGGGCTGCCGAGAAAGTCGCACATCAAAAAGCGATCGTCGTAACGATCGGGCATGCCCGTTCCGGGCAGATAGGTCAGTCCGGATGGTCCACTGCCGATGTAGGACAGCGGCGGGAGTGCCCAAGCAGGTCGTCCATCGTGGTCCGTTTTCCAGACCCCCTCCTGCACCCAGGGTCCGCGTTCGTTATCACCCTCAAGGGTTTGATAGGCCATATCCCACCCGGTTTGTCCACCTTCCATGAGGTAGACGACACGGGCACGATCTTCCGAGTCGGAGTTGTTATCGCCGGTAAAGAGTCGGCCGTAGCGATCGAAGGCGAGTTCTTGTGGGTTCCGCAGTCCGGTGTAGAAGACTTCCAATCCGCTGCCGTCTGGTTCGCATCGAAAGACCGCCCCGCTATGCGGGTCGGTGAGTACGTGTCCATCGGGTCCCTCGATGTGGTATCCGCGATCGCCCACGGACCAATACACTCGGCCATCGGGTCCCTTGACCAGTCCATGCATGTCATGTCCACGCAACGCGAATCGAACGCCAAAGCCGTCGTGCAGGACTGTTTGATGTTCGGCCAGGCCGTCGCCATCGGCGTCGCGGAGTCGCCACACTTTGGGAATGCAGGTGAACCAGATATCGCCATCGACTTCAAGAAGGCCTGCGCCGGTGCCCTCGACCGGATCGTCAAACGGTCCAGCGAAGTGCGTGCGTTCATCGGCGACACCATCGCCATTGGTATCGCTCAGTCGAAAGATGTCATCAGTGAAGCGGGAGTAGAAAGCCATACCGCCATCGCGTTTATGGGCCCACTTTTCCATGTAGGCTCGGCGGTCATCGACCGTACGAGCCGCGAGGTCATCGATAAGCCAGAATGTGGAACTACGGTTGTCCTCAACGCCACGTTCCTGCCGCTGGGTTTCGGCAACGTACATGTGCCCTGCGGGATCGAAGCAAATGGTCACAGGATCAAAGATGAGCGGGTGCTGGGCCCAGTTAGTCACGGTGAATCCTGCAGGGGCAACCGGTGCCGGAGGGGATGATTCCGGAGGTGGGGCTTGGGCGGTAATCATTACAACCAACAGGGCGGCTTGCATAGGTACTCCAATCCTCCACGGCAGATCGATCGGGCAGTGTAGAGCAGGGCACGGCGTGTGTTCTGGGACCCTTCTGGAGAACTCGCAACATTCCTGAAGTGTGTGCCGCGACATGCCGATTGACATGGGGTCACGAACCTGGAAGGACTGTGCACATGAGTCTCGTCGATCGAGCGGCCCTGTCACGATGCGCGGTGGTACTTGCTGCCGGAGCATGGGGACTCTTGATTTTGGTAATTGGTGGGCTGCTCTTTCTACTGATGCATCTGGGCGATCCGCCCACCATCAGCGCCGGAACGATTGAGGCTGGCAGCAGTCAGGCCAGCGGGCTGGCCATTGGTAGCACGCTGGCCGGTCATGCAGCCACCGTGATTGGCATGGGTATCGGACTGTTTGTCGTCATCGCCATTGGCAGTTCGCTCTCGGGTGCGGCGCTGGCCGCGGCGCGTCGAGCGAGGCGACACGGCGACCGAAGCATCACAGTCACTGTGGCCATGTTGAGCGCAACGATCTATCTTGCGGCGGTCGGCGGTGTGTTGATTCGGGTTATCGCCTGATGGCCCCTACCGGGGGACTCAGAACGAGATACTCGTTCGCCAGCCATAAATGACCGTAGTATCGACGCCAGCGGAGGTATCCCTGACGACTTGGATCACTGGACCGGTGTCAGAGTGTTTGGTCAGATGGACCCTCCAGAACCACTCCATCATGTACTGATCGCCAGCGGGGGCGACTGATGGGACATTGAAGTACTCGTTGGTGCCAACCCGTCCCGACTCGGTCACCTGCATGTATTCAAATGCGATACCGGTTTCACTCGACTTGATGCCAAAGGGTTGGGTCACATGTAAGCCCGTTGAACATGCGAAATTGGCGGGCGTGACGTCGTTCTCACCACAGCCAATACGGCAAAACACCGTGGCTTGCTCTGAGACGGCCAGATCCATATTGAACGTCCCACCCCACCCGCCGATTGCTCCGGCTCCGTTTGGATTGGGTATTGAGTTGTACCACCCCATGAACCGCAGGTGCCCCTGCCGCTTATCGCCCCACAACTCGGGGAATATCCGAATATCGGCCTCAGCGATGCTAAACAAGTGATTGAGGGCCAGGCCGTCGAAGCCCGACGAGTACCCGTTGCTGGCCGAGTTCATCGTACTACCGCGAATCGTGACGTTGTCTTCGATGTCATACGACACCACCCCCCCGAACCCACGCGATGGGAACGGATTGGTCAGCGATTGGTTGAAGTTTTCGGCCATGAACCCATGGATGGGATCGTAGGCCACGGCATTGCGATCAAAGAATGATGTTTCTTTGATCTTGCCGACTCGCACACGCAATCGGTTATTGAGGATCGACTGCTGCCAGTACAAGTCCACCGTGAGGTGTTGGCTCACCAGCACATTGTTGACATTGCCCGGATTACCCACGGCCGGTCCCATGAATGGAAGCAGCGGTTTGCCAACACCGACGTTGTTCTGGAGCACGCACACGACATGGCCACAGTTGCCCTGATCCTGCCACAGCGTCAACACGCTTGCAATGGCTTCCCAGAGAACCGACTTGGTCATGCCCGGACCGCCGCCAGCGGTTTTGGGTGAATGCTGGAAGGTCCACGCGGCCATCGGTTCGAAAGTGAGGCTAATGGGATCGGTGATGGACTTTCGGATGGCGGCCATTGCATCGGCAATAGGCTTATCTACTTCGAGGTTCGGAAACAGTGGATCAAGAATCGCTGGGTGATCGACCACCGGAAACAGACCACGAGGGGTGGGCATTCGGATGTCCAAGTTCCGGCGGCTCATTTCAGACGTGTTCGTCAGCAGCCCGTGCGGCTTGGCTTTCATCGCATCAAGATTCTTCAACGACTCCGAGGTCATCTCGTCGGCACCATGACCAGGAGTGTCTTGCGCCAAGGTGGGGGTCGTGATGATGGCAGTTAATAGCGTCAATCCGACCAATCTTGATACATCCACAGTCACACCTCCTACATACCCCC
>CAZGFN010000041.1:0-23213 GCA_964524945.1 uncultured Isosphaeraceae bacterium | reverse complement strand
TATCAATACGCCATTTGCTCTTCAATACAGTGTTGTTCGAACAGGTGCATACTGTAGAAAACAGTGATACATCACCGCTTCTCCGCCACTTGCTGTCAACGTGTGGCTCATCAACGTTCACAGCGAATAATTCGATAGGTTCGAACTTTACGCCGTCAATTGTCTTCCCAATTACTTGGGGGCGACCAACCGTTCATTCATACCCCTCTCTAAGCCTTATCGCCGCACGTACAACGTCCGCCCAATCGCGTTGGTCACGAATTGGTCGACGCTGTCGGCGAAGCGTTCGCTGATGGCGGTATCACAGTCCCCGCTGTAGATGGCGGTGATTTTGGCGGGACTCAAGAGATCCACAAAGCCATCGGTTCGATCGCCCAGGACCATGCCCGAAGGTTCGATGCGAAGGGACATCGCGCCATCAATATGCGTACCGATGGGGTAGCCGAACCCGCCGCCCTCATAGATGCCAATTTCGTCACCAGAGATCACGATGCAGCGGATCGACAGATTTGTTGCTGCGATATCGATAGGGGTGCTGCCGGCCAGTGGGGGGAAGAGCAGTTCGACGTGTAAAATCATGCCCTTGGTCACGTCGCCCTTTTCGATTTCTGCCAGCGTGAGGTCCGACATCCACAACGATGTATGCACGTACGGATCGGCACCGCAGGCCTGCGTCGTCACGGACATCGTTACCCGGCCACCAGCGCCGCCTGCAGCACGAGCGATTTCGACCGATGGAATGAAGTCGCTCAAGTAATGGCGGCTGTAGTCAACGTATGCACACCCAGAAGTCAGAAGACTACCTGTGGCGAGCAGAAGGGCGGCGCTGACACTGCGTCTGATCATCATGGTGTGGATTCTACGCCCTTGGCCGTTACCATGCCTGTCATGAGTGGCCCCGACAATCGGCCAGCATGGACAGATGCGGACCTGCAAGCCAATCCGCACACCAATGCTGACAAAGCCAGACGCGTGCAGAAGATGTTCGCGGCCATCGCCCATCGTTATGACCTCAACAACCGCCTTCACTCAGCCTGGCAAGACCAAGCCTGGCGACGGCGGGTGGTGGCGGTCGCTGGAGTCACATCTGAGGATCGCGTGCTCGACATGGCCTGTGGGACCGGTGATCTGACGCTGCTGCTCGCGGCATCCCAACCAGCCAGCACGCTGGGCATGGACTTTACGGAAGAAATGCTCGTCCATGCCCGTGAAAAAGCGACGCAGTGGGGGGCGCGCACCGGTCACGCCATGCCCGAGTTTCGTCAGGGCGATGCCATGAAGATAGAACTGCCCGACGGGAGCATGGATTTGGTCACCATCGCGTTTGGCATTCGCAACGTCACCGACCCGGCCGTGGCCATTGGTGAATTCGCTCGCATTCTGGCACCAGGGGGGCGACTGCTGATCCTCGAGTTCAGCGAACCGGCCAACCGCGTCATTCGAGCCTTCAATTCCCTGTACACCAAACACCTGATGCCGTGGACGGCCACATGGATTTCCGGTGATCGCACTGGTGCGTACAAGTACCTCCCCAAGAGCATCCCGACCTTTGCCCAGCCAGCCGAGCTGGCACAGATGATGCAGGGGGCCGGACTGATGCAGATCAGCCAGAAGCAGCTCACCGGGGGCGTGTGCACGATCAGCATGGCCACCAAGCACTGACCTGAGGACGGTGGCTGCGGCAGTGCCCAGCCTCCTGAAACCGAGAGTTTGACATAAGAGTCATTATCGGCGGCTGTGGGGCGATAGCCCCGCAGACGCTGATTGTTCAGGCAATACCCCTGTGATGGCCGCTTCAATCCGAGCCACCGCGGCGGGCGCTGCTGCATCAGCCAGGTGCATGCCAATGGCCTGGGTCACGATGTCAGCATGGTCGGTTGGATGCATCGGGCTCAGGCCCACCGCAATTTCAGGCAGGAGTTCTGGGTAACTCAGTCTCGCTGGCAGCCACGGCAGACAGCCAGCCAACATGGCTTCAACGACGGCGATTCCAAAGAACTCATGTGTGGCTGTCGAGAGCACCCAGTCGCACTCCCAGAGCCATGTTTCATAGGCTTGACGCGGCAGCCAGCCGGCGTGGATCAGTCGGTCGCCCGCCGAGGCCTGCAAGGCCTCAAACGCCTCGGGCTGCTGTTGGAACTGCTGTCCGCACACCACCCACCCCAGCCGATGGGCCGCTCCATATTGATGCTCAATGGCCAGGAGCTCCTCGGGCCCCTTGTCGTGCTCCCACCGATGTGGCCACACCACCAGACTGAGCCCCCGTTGTTTGGCCTCATTTGCATTATGTAAAACTCTCCGATCCGTCCGACTCGTCGCTTCCACCGGTGGCCAGGCGATCTTTGAGTTGACCAGCGACCGATCCAGCACGCCAAGGCCAAGTCCTTCGTGTTCGTGGGTGAGCAATTCCTCAATCCCAGCAACGAATGACTGGCGATTCCAATTGCTATTCCACAGCACACACTGCGATGCAAGCATGCTGGTGAGATTGGTCAGTGCCAAGTGATGGTCACGCTGGTCTTCTCGCCCACTGGCACACGGGTAGGCCGCTTGGTTCTCGTGCATGTACAGCACCCGGGGCACCGTAGATAGATGCGACGGAAGCATCGCGGCCAAGTCCGAGACTGAGCACAGCGATGTCACGAAGATCGCATCCCACTGCTGATCATCGCCCAGTACACCTTGGTCGCGGGCAATCTGCACCAAGGCCGCAGCCCCTAGCCGCATCCGCCATCGCCAATGGCCCCGTGGGAGCGTCACCCAGTGCCAATGAAACTGCCCATGCTGGCTGATCGACTCCCGCACTGCTCGATGGGATCCATCATCCCAAGACTCAAATGCCAGCACACGAGGTCGCCGCCCCCCCGCTATCGCAACGCCTGCCTTCGTGGTGGCTCTATACTCGCTGGGCATGGTTGATTCCCGTGACATGCATGATGACAGTTTGACGCCAGACCCTGACGTCGCGCCCATCTTGGCGCCGCTGTGTTCGGTCTTTCGGCGTCACCTCAAAGCCTTGTCGCTTCGATACACACCCGAACGAGCCGAAGTCCTTGCGGCGGTCATGGGGACCGAAGGCCTCTTTGAAGCCGAATCGCTGCAAAATCAACTCCAAGCCGAACACAAAGATGTATCCAAAGCCACGGTGTACCGCACCATCCGGCTGCTTCAAGACGCTGGCATCATCATGCCCATCATGCTGCTGGATGCCAAACAAACGCACTATCAATTGGCCTATGGACGCGACCCCTACGACCTCATGGTCTGCGTAGAAACCGGGCAAATCCATACCTTTCGAAGCAAGGAGGTCGCGGCGATTCGTGAGTCGCTCGCCTCGAAAGCAGGTTGGAATACGGTCGGACATCGATTCGTCATCTATGGCGTTGCGCCAGACACCGGCCAGGCAAAGTCCGATGCCCGCTGAGCGTCCGCCCAAACCACCTCCACATCTCGGCCACTGGCGACATGCCACAACGTGATGGCGATCGTTGCGTCCCGACCCGGAAGTGGCTGCACACACGCAGACCATTCCATGCAGATGATGCAGGCAGGGTCGCGGAGCCACTCATCCCATCCAAGCACGCTCAAGTCATCAGCGCCAGAGAGTCGGTAGGCATCCAAGTGCAGCAGCCTCCCCCCACTGGCCGTGGTGTGTTCGTGCGCCAAGCCGAAACTTGGACTTCCGATTTCGAGTGTCGGCACCCCCATCGCCTGGGCCATGGCGCGAACAAGGGTGGTCTTGCCAGCACCGAGTTGACCGTCGATGGTGACGATGTCGCCACCGAGAAGCGTGGCGGCTAACGCACGACCCAATTCCGCCGTTGCGTGTTCGTCTGCCAAGTGCATCGTGCTCATTGCCCGTGGTCCCATCCGGCTTGCGACCCATCGATTGACTCACCTTCGGGCGTTCGAACCGTCACCAACGGTTGATCTGCGTCTATTGCCAGGAAGGTACCAATCACCCGCACGCCACATGCCCCATCGCCCCCGCCGAGCGATTCTGGCACCAAAGCGTCGCCCCCGACGGCCATGAGCAGTTCATAGTCTTCGCCGTCGCCTAGCCCCTGCTGCCAGGTTGCATCACTGCGAAGTGGAATCGCTTTGGCATCAATCGTGACGTGCAGACCACTGGCCTCTGCAAGGCGACCGGCATCTCGGCCCAGCCCGTCGCTAATGTCGATCATGGCATGTAAGTCCCTGCCAAAAATTGCCTGAAGCAAAACGCCCTCGGCCAATCTGGGACGAAAGTCAAGATGGTGTCCTTGGCCATTGGACTGAAGCGATCCGCCAAGTACACCCGTGACGACGAGTTGATCGCCCACCTGCGCGCCCGACCGGCATACCGGCGTGCCCGACGGCACGCCCAGTGCCGTCACAGTGATGGTCAATGGGCCAGCAGTATCGTGATGCACTGCGACATCCCCGCCAACGAGCGGGGCGCGACAGGTCGCTGCGGCTTCAAAGAGACCACGGCACAGGGCATCAACGTCACTTTTGGAAGCCCCAACTGGAATCAAGGCCGTGGCAACGGTCGCCAAGGGTCGACCCGCCATTGCCGCCACATCGCTCAAAGCGCGATGAATGGCCTTGTGACCGATTCGATCCCAGGACACCGTGTCCGCGTTGATATGCAGTCCATCGACCACTTGATCGACACCCACGAGCACCCGTGGTGCCCCGGCGATGCCTCCCTCTGGCGGTACCGGTGCGACGCACGCGAGATCATCGCCCGGTCCGATCAGCACCCGGGGATCGCTCGATTCGGGCATGTTCAAAATGGTTGTCAGCACATCATGTTCATGCACGTGTGAAGTGTAGTTTCAGTACCGTCAGGCCTGTGAGGGCTCGTCGCAAGGGCTGGGCACACTATCTTCGACAATGACCGGAACCTCTGCTATGACGGGGCGTATGGACCCATAGAGCCCTTTGGTGGCTCGACACAAATTGGTCCTTTCTCCCCGCATCTCCGCTGCCTGCCCTATTTCAGGCAGCGGTGGTGCTTTTTTGACTGCATGCAGATGCGAGCAGATCCGCACATCGTGCGGTGGCACCTTGCTGCTGGTCGATCACCATGCGGCCCGCCGCGACCAAGGACGCTCGTGCGGCCGGATCCGCCGCCAGTTCAGAAAGTACACCTGGCAAATCCTCGGCGGTGCACTGCACTAGGCCCCCACCATCTGACAGCAACTGCGTGATGTCCTGAAAGTCTGTTACCCGCGGTCCGATGATGGTCGCGGCCCCCCGGGCAACTGGTTCGATAGGATCCGAACCGTGCAAGTCTCCAAAACTGCGCCCCACCACCACGATGTCGGCCAGGGTGTAGGCGTCGGATAAATCGCCAATCGTATCGAGCAGATAGTGATCACCCTGAACCAACTCTCCAGTAGATCGCCGCGTGCACGGTGAGAGTGTCGCTGCGGCAGCATCCCACCATTCTGGACGCCGTGGGGCACACAGCAATTGCGCACCATCAGGCAGGCTGCGAAGAAGCAATTCGTCTTCGCCTGGGGCCGTTGAGCCGCCGACAATGAGCAGTCGATTCTGATCCAGCCCCATCGCTTGACGAAGCATCTGGGCAGCATCGTCACGCGTCAATGGGCTTCCAGCGCTATCCCACTTCATGTTGCCGGTCACTTCAATACGGTCTACAGGAACGCCTACTGCTGCAAATCGGCTGGCGCTTGCGTCATCCTGCGCTGCAACTCGTGACACCCTGGCGAACATAGGACGGACCAGCGGCGCAATCCACCCGTACCGGCGAGCACTCCGCGCAGACAGCCGCCCACTCACAACGATCGTATCGATGCCTCGCTGGGCGCATTCCCTGGACATCGTGGGCCACACTTCCAATTCAACGAGGCCCACGGCTGTGGGCGCGATGGCATCGAGAAAGCGGTTGACCGCGCCAGAAAAATCAAGTGGCCATCGCACGACGGTAATGGAGTCGCCAAAAAGTTCCTTGGCTCGCGCAATGCCCGTATCTGTTGTACTGGCCACCACGACCTCGATGCCATCGCGTTGGTGGAGGTCGCGCACGAGATCACGAATGGCTCCGACCTCCCCCACCGATACCGCATGAAGCAGTACACGGCCATTGGTGGGCGGTGGCAGAATGGGTGTATGCCCGAATCGAGCCCGCCAATCGGTGCGGTGTTTCCCCCGAACGATCATCCGTGGCAGCCATATCGGGGCCGAAACGATCGCAATGAGAAGCATTCCGAGATCCATCAGACGTGCCATGGGGCGGAGTGTACGGCTCTCTAAGTGCCCTTGGCCCGGTACAGTGAAAAATGCATACTCAAGACAGGTCAAATTCATCTGATTCGGCTAGGGTACAGCAGCAGCGGGGATACGCGACAATAGGTGCATCCGATCAACTCTAGAAACGGACCCTCTCGGTGGAATGCAACAGATGATGATGGAAGTCCATGTAGTCAATGCCAAGTCTGGCGAAATGCTGCGAGCCTTTGCGCTCGGCGATGAAACTGAAGTCATCATTGGCCGCGACAGTTCCTGTGACATCTGCATCACATCGCCATCGGTTTCACGCGAACATTGTGTGATCGAACAACTCGAGGGCGAATTCGTCATTCGCGATCTTGGTTCCACAGGCGGCACGCTGCAAGGCGGCCATCGAATCGAGCAATTGCGAGTCGAAGAAGGTCTTGAGATACAAGTCGGACCGACGCTGCTGCGATTTCACGACTCTGGGTACTGAAGCCCAAAGCAACCTGAGGTTCGACTTAGAGTCCGCCGCCTCCACCTGGACGACCGCCACCGCCGCCGCCACCACCGCCACCGCCTTTGAGGCGTTTCTCAATTTGTTTGAGCATAATTTCAAGCTGGGTCAAATTGGTCGGACTTTTACGCTCGACTTTCATGCGAAGCATGACCGCTTTGTCTCGCTTGATAATGGAGATGTACTTCTTGAGCGCCTTGACCGCGGCGCCCAGTTGATACCGCTCACCTGACCCCTGGAATCGGCTAAACGTTTTCCACGCCTCGCGTGCCTGCTCAGCGAGTCGACGCCAGCTTGTCCGATGATCTTCTACCACGCTAGTGGCATCGCCAACAATCTCGAAACTACGAGCGTTGAGCAGGGCCACCAAATCATCGTAAGACTCCGCGAGCCCATCGGCCACCATGAATTCCTCGGCCATTTGACCGGTGAACTTTATCACCATGCGTGGGTCGTATTCAGCGGTCGAATCAAGGGGGAACAGTCCACCTAAGTCTCCAAACCACTTGGCCTCGCGGCCAACCCAGCTCGTACTGAGCACCTTTTCAGGAATCACCATGGCTTCGATAAAGGCAATCTTGTCCTTGTGCAGCCAGCCGCCGTAACTCACCAGACCTTCGATATCACCAAAGAAGGCGTCGAGGTACTTGCCATACTTATCGGGGTCCTTGAGTACAGGGGCCGCCCAGAGTGCCCATACGATCCACGCCCGCCCAAGCTCAGCATCCTTGGTCATATACATGTCTGGCCAGGAAAGCGCCAAAAGCGAAGCACTGCTGTACGCATTCTTCACCCAACATACCTGCCTGAAGTCACCGAGTTCTTCAGCGAACATTCGACGCAGTTTGATGGTGTCCTTGATCTCGACCGCGGATTGGTCGGCCCGGTCAGGCATGCCAGTATTGTCCATGATGTCAATGGTGTAGTTATCAACGTCTTTCTCGTCATGGCTCTCGATCACGATGACAATCGTGTCAGGCTTCTTAACCTTGATGTCCTCAACGATGTCCTCATAGACCTCTGGGCGAATGTCCGTGCCGACCTGCCCACGCATCGGAACAATGTAGAGCCGCTCGGCGCTTTGGCCTTTTCGCTCACGGACGCGGTTGACGCGTGTATCGGTCTCATCTTCTGGCGGGGCTTTGTCCGTTGGAATGGTCCCGGGCAAACCTTTTGGCGTCTCGTCAACGGGCGTAACTTCGACTTCAACATCTCGCTCGATGGTGATGATGTCGGTGCGACTGATCGTCAGCGGAGCTGCGATTCCAAGCACAGGATCGACCCATTGGATCACAATGGAGGAGTCGCCCTCTTCAATGATTTCTCCACGGACCTCCCCCCGTGTGCGGGTGTAGACCACATCGACGATTTCTGCCAAGCATGTGGATCCCACCCCCAGCAACACCAGCATCCAGCACAATATCGATGACATACGCAGCATAGCCAGCACTCCTGTGGACGCGTCGAGCCTCTCAGCGGGCACAGCACGAACATCAAGCAGTATAGGGCGTGGCCGCACAGAACCTTGCAGATCAAGAATTTTCCGTCTCACTGGCGAGGGAATGGGCCATGTCCAATGCATCTTGTCGCGTCGTGACCTCTCCCCGGAGCTGCGCGTCGTAGATGGCCTCAAGGATCCGGCCAAGTGCTGGCCCCGCATGCAACCCATCAGCTAGAAGATCGTCTCCGGTGACCAATCGGTCGGGCGCAAGACCGGTTTCCTCCAACATCTGCACATCTGCTGCAATGGCCGCGGCATCATCGGGCACTTCACGTGCGGCCACTGATAGGGCCGCGGAGAACCACCGCGATGACGCCAATCGCTTTCGACCTGCGACATCCAGATTCTTCCATTCATCGAGGCGTGTTCTGGTCATGAGACAAGATTCAAAGCCCTTGGTTTCGGCATTGGTCAGTAGCAGAGCGCTTCGCCAAGCCGCGGCTTCGTCTGGAGCCTGTGCGGTAACCGCACCACGATCCAACGCCCACGCGGCACGCTGCAAGGCGGCCATCGAATCGAGCAATTGCGAGTCGAAGAAGGTCTTGAGATACAAGTCGGACCGACGCTGCTGCGATTTCACGACTCTGGGTACTGAAGCCCAAAGCAACCTGAGGTTCGACTTAGAGTCCGCCGCCTCCACCTGGACGACCGCCACCGCCGCCGCCACCACCGCCACCGCCTTTGAGGCGTTTCTCAATTTGTTTGAGCATAATTTCAAGCTGGGTCAAATTGGTCGGACTTTTACGCTCGACTTTCATGCGAAGCATGACCGCTTTGTCTCGCTTGATAATGGAGATGTACTTCTTGAGCGCCTTGACCGCGGCGCCCAGTTGATACCGCTCACCTGACCCCTGGAATCGGCTAAACGTTTTCCACGCCTCGCGTGCCTGCTCAGCGAGTCGACGCCAGCTTGTCCGATGATCTTCTACCACGCTAGTGGCATCGCCAACAATCTCGAAACTACGAGCGTTGAGCAGGGCCACCAAATCATCGTAAGACTCCGCGAGCCCATCGGCCACCATGAATTCCTCGGCCATTTGACCGGTGAACTTTATCACCATGCGTGGGTCGTATTCAGCGGTCGAATCAAGGGGGAACAGTCCACCTAAGTCTCCAAACCACTTGGCCTCGCGGCCAACCCAGCTCGTACTGAGCACCTTTTCAGGAATCACCATGGCTTCGATAAAGGCAATCTTGTCCTTGTGCAGCCAGCCGCCGTAACTCACCAGACCTTCGATATCACCAAAGAAGGCGTCGAGGTACTTGCCATACTTATCGGGGTCCTTGAGTACAGGGGCCGCCCAGAGTGCCCATACGATCCACGCCCGCCCAAGCTCAGCATCCTTGGTCATATACATGTCTGGCCAGGAAAGCGCCAAAAGCGAAGCACTGCTGTACGCATTCTTCACCCAACATACCTGCCTGAAGTCACCGAGTTCTTCAGCGAACATTCGACGCAGTTTGATGGTGTCCTTGATCTCGACCGCGGATTGGTCGGCCCGGTCAGGCATGCCAGTATTGTCCATGATGTCAATGGTGTAGTTATCAACGTCTTTCTCGTCATGGCTCTCGATCACGATGACAATCGTGTCAGGCTTCTTAACCTTGATGTCCTCAACGATGTCCTCATAGACCTCTGGGCGAATGTCCGTGCCGACCTGCCCACGCATCGGAACAATGTAGAGCCGCTCGGCGCTTTGGCCTTTTCGCTCACGGACGCGGTTGACGCGTGTATCGGTCTCATCTTCTGGCGGGGCTTTGTCCGTTGGAATGGTCCCGGGCAAACCTTTTGGCGTCTCGTCAACGGGCGTAACTTCGACTTCAACATCTCGCTCGATGGTGATGATGTCGGTGCGACTGATCGTCAGCGGAGCTGCGATTCCAAGCACAGGATCGACCCATTGGATCACAATGGAGGAGTCGCCCTCTTCAATGATTTCTCCACGGACCTCCCCCCGTGTGCGGGTGTAGACCACATCGACGATTTCTGCCAAGCATGTGGATCCCACCCCCAGCAACACCAGCATCCAGCACAATATCGATGACATACGCAGCATAGCCAGCACTCCTGTGGACGCGTCGAGCCTCTCAGCGGGCACAGCACGAACATCAAGCAGTATAGGGCGTGGCCGCACAGAACCTTGCAGATCAAGAATTTTCCGTCTCACTGGCGAGGGAATGGGCCATGTCCAATGCATCTTGTCGCGTCGTGACCTCTCCCCGGAGCTGCGCGTCGTAGATGGCCTCAAGGATCCGGCCAAGTGCTGGCCCCGCATGCAACCCATCAGCTAGAAGATCGTCTCCGGTGACCAATCGGTCGGGCGCAAGACCGGTTTCCTCCAACATCTGCACATCTGCTGCAATGGCCGCGGCATCATCGGGCACTTCACGTGCGGCCACTGATAGGGCCGCGGAGAACCACCGCGATGACGCCAATCGCTTTCGACCTGCGACATCCAGATTCTTCCATTCATCGAGGCGTGTTCTGGTCATGAGACAAGATTCAAAGCCCTTGGTTTCGGCATTGGTCAGTAGCAGAGCGCTTCGCCAAGCCGCGGCTTCGTCTGGAGCCTGTGCGGTAACCGCACCACGATCCAACGCCCACGCGGCAAGCAAGGCCGGCATCAATGGGACATCCTGCCCGACTTGCGACAGTCGCACCCAGTCACTTGCGTGGCGATCGTCACCGAAGATCGCCTTGTCTAGCGACCACTCCTGAATGAGTTGTACAGCTCGGACGCGACTGTCATGACTCAGCATTCTGCGGACTTCATCACCGATGCGTTCACGAGAGACTCCCCCCAGGCTGCCTGCTCTGGCTCGTATGGCAGCGTCCGTCGCCGGATCTACTTCTAGGTCCAGTGAAGCGGCAAACCGAACCGCCCGCAGCATGCGAAGATCATCCTCTTCAAATCGCGCCCCAGCATCACCGATGGCTCGAAGCCGCCGAGCCTCTAGGTCCGCTTGGCCACCTACAAAGTCGTGCAATGCACCGCTGACAGGATCGCGAAACAATCCGTTGATCGTAAAGTCGCGTCGCTGTGCGTCGGATTGCGCGTCGGAGAACACAACGCCATCAGGACGCCGCCCATCTGAGTACCCACCATCGGTGCGAAAGGTTGCAATTTCCGTTGGGTGGTGATGCCGCAGTACCAGCATGACGCCAAAGGCCTCCCCCACTGCTCTGGCGCGTGGAAAGATGGCCTTGACTTGCTCGGGCGTGGCGTCCGTGGCGATGTCCCAGTCCTTGGGGGTGATGCCAAGGAGTTCATCCCGCACGCAGCCACCGGCGAACCACGCAACATGCCCGGCGTTCTGAAGGGTCTTGGCCAGGTCCACTGCGGCGGCTCGGGGCGATCGTGACGCTCGCTCCATCATGATGCACCTGATGCGGGCGGCGCATAGAAGAGCGTTTCGTGTCCCCGTCGGTGCGAGCGAATTTCCGGACCGTTCAGCCCTTCGATGCTGTGATCAATGGTCGTTGGATCAACAGGCGTTCGAAGAACGACCAAGCCGTCTTCTGCCAGAAGCGGGGCCACCCGTGACAATTGGGCAAAGACCCTCGCACGCCCTTCGGGGGTATCCATCAACTTATAGGGCGGGTCGCAGAACACAATGTGCAGCGGCCGCGGGGCGCGGAGCAGCGATACGGATCCAAGGGCATCGCCATGAAGCACGTCGACGTTGTCTTCGCACGCCAGTGCATCCACATTGCGTGTGAGCAATTCGTGAATCTGCCTGTCTTGCTCAACCATGAGCACCATTTTAGCGCCGCGGCTCACCGCTTCGAGTCCGACTGTTCCCACGCCAGCGAAGAGGTCGAGCACGTTGGCGTCCTCCACATGCCCGCGAAGGATGTTAAAGACCGACTCCTTGAGCCGCTGGGAATAGGGACGACTCTGCTCCTTGCCTGGGGGAGAAAGGAGGTGTCGGGACTTATACTGTCCGGCAATGATGCGCAGCATGTCAGAAGGATCGGGGCTGAGCCCCGCTGCGTCAACGCCCGGGGGAGGGAAGAGTGCATTCGCTTCACTGCCCATCGCCTTACAGCGACAAGGACGGCTCGATGACATCGATGGAGTGCCGGTCCTGTTGGTACCCCCAATACACAGCGATGAGCCCCCACCCCTGCTGCTCTGGATGCATGGTCGTACCGCCTGGAAGGAGCTCGATCCGGGTCGATACATGCGACTGATGCGTCGGGGCATTGCCGTGTGTGCGATGGATCTACCCGGCCATGGGGCGAGGTTTGATGCTGATCTGCAGGACCCCAGTCGCGTGCCCGAAGTGGTCGAACACGCGATGCTTGAAATCGATGGGGTGCTCGCTGAAGCGACCGAGCGGCTTGGGGCCAACCCGCAGCGGCTGGCCATTGGAGGCATGTCCGCCGGTGGTATGGCGGCACTTGCCAGATTGTGCCAGCCCCACTCCTTGGCCGCAGCGGCGGTCGAAGCCACCAGCGGTTCCTGGCAAGACCTCCCGATGGCCCACACCATCGACCAGGACCAGTTTGCCCGCATCGAACGCATCGAACCCGTCTCGCATCTGGACGGATGGCAGCCCATTCCACTGCTGGCTACACACTGTCGAGCCGATGAGTGGATTCCCTTTGCATCGCAGTGGCGATTTCTCAACGATCTCGAACGACACTGCCCACGACCCCCGGTTCATCGAGTGGCGTACGATTCCACTGGCGCCCAAGGCGAGCATGCCGGATTTGGTCGTCACGCCGCCGACGCCAAGGAACAGCATTGTCGATTTCTCAGCCGCGTGCTCCTTGACCCTGAATCGAATCAACCAGTTGGATCACCACAGTCATGACAGACACATCGCGCACCGAAGTTCCCATCGATGGATGGTTTGGCTCCTATGGTGGGCGGTTCGTCCCCGAGACACTCATCGCCGCTCTGGATGAGTTGACTGAAGCCTGGGAAGACGCGCAGCAGGACGAGGTCTTTGCCAAGGAATTTGATGACTTGCTGATCAACTACGTCGGTCGCCCCACGCCGTTGACGCCAGTGCCACGACTGACTGCAGCCGCTGGGGGTGCCCAGATCGTGCTCAAGCGAGAGGATCTCGCGCATACCGGGGCCCACAAGATCAACAACACCATTGGGCAAGTGCTTCTGGCGCGCCGGATGGGCAAGCGCCGCGTCATCGCCGAGACTGGAGCCGGTCAACATGGCGTTGCGACGGCCACCGCGTGCGCACGCTTTGGATTGGAGTGCGAGGTCTACATGGGCGCCGAAGATGTACGCAGGCAGGCGCTCAATGTCTTTCGCATGCGATTGATGGGTGCCACCGTGCACGAAGTCCACGATGGCAGCCGAACCCTCAAGGATGCCACCAATGCGGCGATGCGTGACTGGATGGGCTCAGTGGAAACAACCCACTACATACTCGGTTCGGTCGTGGGTCCCCACCCCTTCCCATTGATCGTTCGCACGTTGCAATCGGTCATCGGGCGCGAAGCGCGGCAGCAATGTCTCGACCAATTCGGGCGGCTGCCCAACCACATCGTGGCCTGTGTTGGCGGTGGCTCCAACGCTGCGGGCATTTTCTACCCGTTCATCGATGACCAATCAGTCTCCTTACTTGGCGTAGAAGCTGGTGGCCAGGGTGATGATGCCGGGCAGCACGCCGCGCCGCTGGCTTTTGGCCAACCCGGCGTCTTGCATGGCTCACGCAGTTATGTCTTGCAGGATGACGATGGCCAAACTGATGATGTGCACTCGTGTTCGGCTGGCTTAGATTATCCCGGCGTGGGCCCCGAGCACGCTTGGTGGAAGGAACTGGGCCGCGCCACCTACGAACGTGTCGGCGATGATTTGGCACTGCGAGCCTTCGAACAACTGTCGCGTCTCGAGGGCATTCTCCCAGCCTTGGAATCTTCTCACGCCGTAGCGGCAGCCATGCGGCTGGCAGCGACGCGACCAACCGAAGAACTCATCCTGATCAACCTGTCGGGGCGAGGCGACAAAGACGTCGTCGAAGTTCGCGACCTCCTCTCGCAAAACAGTTGACCACCGGTCAATGTTCAGGAGAGCTTTAGGGATCGCCACCGATGATGCGGCTGCGGAGACTGCCTGTTTGGCCATCAGCCATGTGCGGCAGGCCGGTACCGTCGTCTTCGGGCGTTTCGGCGAGCACCTGACTTCGAATGAGCAGCAATGCCAACTCCAACTGCGGGTCGAACCCATCGGTGATCAATCGGTCAATGTTCGGGGGGCCCGTGTCGGCAGGATTGGGGTCCTCATCGGCTGAGGCCACCGTCTCTTCGGGAATCGGCAGGACCGACACTGCACGCTCAGCGCGAATCAACATGCGTTGCGACGCGGCAATGTCATCGACCGACATCGGAACGATGATGTCTGGAACCACGCCCCAGTCGGTGCCGCCAGGACGCTTGTGTACCAGTCGGCCAGGCGTCACCCCATCGACCGACGGCAACCGGTAGTACTGATTTGTAATCTTGACCCGCGTCTCGGGACCAATGGGATGCACAGTCTGCACGCTACCCTTGCCAAAGCTGCGCTCCCCAAGCACCACAGCAGCGCCGTGGGCCTGCAAACAGCCGGCCACAATTTCACTGGCGCTGGCCGATCCATTATTGACAAGCACGACCGTGGGAACACCGCCGAGCGAGCAGTTGACCGAGTGGGCGTCCATCGCGAAGGTTTGCTGACCATCGCGATTCTCGCCTGTGACAATCTCGCCACTTGGAATAAACATGTTGCTGACAAAGGCTGCCAGTTCAAGCAAGCCGCCCGGGTTGAATCGCAGATCAAGCACTACACCATGCAGCGCACCATCGCGACGCATGTCCACAACTGCTGAAATGAGATCCCGACCTGTTTCCTGATCGAAACCAGCGAGCTTTATGTAGCCAATGCCCGCATCATGATCAATCATCCAATCCCACTCTTCGCCACCATCGTCATCCACGCCGGTCTTTCGCCAGCCCTTGACGGTAGGCATGCGGATGACAGCTCGCGTCACGGGCACATCGACCAGTCCGTCGATACCTTCGCGGCGGATGCCCAAATGAACCATCGTGTCTTCTGGTCCAGTGATGTGACGGACCGCGTCGTGCACCGTCCAGCCTGCGGTTGAAACACCATCCACCTGGGCAATAATGTCGTCGGCGCGAACACCGGCATAGAAGGCTGGCTTGCCCTCTAGTGGTGTGACCACTTTGATTTCGCCCAGATCCGTCTCCTGAATCTGGACCCCTACACCAACAAACTTGCCTTGTAACTGACGCTGGAATTGCTCAAATTCATAGGGCCAAATGACCTGGCTGAATCGGTCAAGTTCGTCCATCGCACCGTCGGCAAATTCACGCCAGAGGACCGCTTCAGGAAGTGCAATGGTGTCTGCATTCGCCGCAGCGAGCCGCTGTAGGAATCGCTCCAGTGACAACTTGACCCCCGGGAGATCAATAACCGCCTCGCATGCGTCAAGCGCCGCGGCCCACCGGGCGCGAACATCGGCCTGCCCAAGCTTCGGAAATGTCTCGGAGAGTGTGTCGCGTTGAGCCATCAGTCGAAGCGACTCTATGCCACCCTTGAGCATCGGACGCACACCCTCAGACTCCACATGTTCCTGGTTGGCCACTCGCAACGCCCGAATCACTTGGGCGCGATCGATGTCACGTACGACTTCCTTCCAGCGATCGATGAGCAACGGACTATATTCGCCCTTTGCTTCTTCCCCACGTGAGGCGCGATAGGCCACCATACGCTCGTGATAATCAGCAAAGCGATACCGACGAAGCAGTTTCAATTGGTCTGACAATGCGTCATAGTCGTCGGTCAATCGTTCCCAAGCATCCCAGTTGGAGGTGTCCTCGTAGACCGCTCGAAGTCGAAGCAACGCCTGCTGGGCAAAGAAGATCTTGTCATCTTGCCTCCATTGCTGCACCTGCGATTCCGCCTGTGTCAACAGTGACTTCACGCGCGGATCTTCTAGCGGCGCTTCCAGCACGACAGACAGTGTCTGCACTTCCAGCAGCAAGCGGAGCGCCTCGATGAGGTCACCTTCTTCCTGCGCGGCAAACATCTCTTCGCTGGCTGCAGCCAAACGCGTCGATGCGAACGCATCATCAGCAAATTCATGGTCTGACCAACTGGCGACATCGCCTTGGAAGTCGGCCAGTGCCACACTATCAATTCCCATTCGTGGCGGATGCTGCAATAACGCATTGAGCCCCGAGGCATTTCCGTTCTTAGCCGCCGTCCAGACACCGTCCGCCCACTGGCGGGACTCGGGCGACACCGGAGTCGCCCCGGCACCAGTGAGCATTCCACCAAGAACGAGGGGCAGAATCAGAACACTGCGGGCGAACATTCCGTTTTTCAGCATGCGTGATCACCTTCTGGACAACTGTGGACAGCAGCATGGGCGGACTCCAGCAGTTCGCGTGCCACCTGGAGATAATCGGGCCAACTCGAATAGCTATTCAGTGAAATCGAGAAATCCAAGGTTCCTGTCGACCATTCCCGGACGCTACGTTGCGACTGAGAGCAGTGTTCGGAGATACAGCACCCCCACTCTATACTCGGTTCGTGGCCCACTCGCCTCCTTCAACCTTGTCATCAGTCTCTCTGGTGGTGGCCCTGAGCCTGCTCCTGCTCATCGTGCTCATTGTGTTGATGGCGGCAGTAAGGAGGCATCGACGCCGACTCAATATGGCTCGTCAGCGGAGACAATCGGAGATTGACCCTTGGCAAGAGTCCGCCAGACGAATGCCCGTACCCCCTGAATCGCCTGAATCCGAACCCCCCCACCGCACAAAAAACGGCCCTACTCCCCCCTGATCGCCTCGCGAATCTCCTGCTCACCAGCACCGGCCCTCCGAGCCACCTCAACCATCACGACCATGCGATTCGAATCTCCCGCCTGCTTGGCAGCGGTTGCGGCGTTCAAGGCCCACCGCCAGCGATCCCAACGCTGTGGATTGACCGCCACCATTCGAGCCCACACATCCGCCACCCGATCGAACCGCCCCAATGTTTCCCAACACGTGGCCAGTTCCCAGGCCACGCCCTCCTGCCCTTGCACGTCAGTTGGCAGCGACGAGAGCACTTCAACACCGACATGAGGCTCCCCCAGCAGGCGATGCGAACGAGCCTGCGCCAGCCGCACCACCGTCATGTCGGCACCTAGTGTCACAGCCCGATCGATGGCCCGAATCGCCGCGTCGCGATGACCGGCCCGCGCTTCGAGGACCGCCATGGCGGCGAACGCCTCTGGGACCTGATCATCAATGGCAATCACGCGGTCTAAAAACTGCTTGGCCTGAAGGGAATCGTCGTGCTCGAGCAGTTGGGACAGACACAAAATCGCACGCACATTATCTGGATCAAGTTCAATACACCTTCGATAACACGCCTGCGCATACACGGAATCGCCCGCCATCTGCGCCGTGTCCCCAGCGTTCTGATGCAAGCCGCTGAGTGTGGGTGATATCGCAATCGCACGTCGATATTCCGCCAACGCCCCGGCCGCCTCAAAGCGTGACTGCTCGGTGAGCCCCTGCTGGCCAAGCAGCACCGCGTGGCGAAGCCGAAGCCTCGCCCTCAAGTCGTGCAACCTCCAGTCATCATCCATCGACGCTTCGAGCAGTACAGCCATCTCGGCAGCTTCTTCGTGCCGTCCCGCTGCAAGCAACCGCTCGGCACGCTCTAAGCCACGGTCATCCGGTATGACCACGGACTGTGGCTGCTCATCGTGCTGCCCATCGCAGGCCCCGACCATACCCAAGCCACCAATCAACACCACCAACGCCGGAAAGCGAAGATCGATCGATATGATGGCATGATGTCTACGGCGCACAGCGAAGTCTCCCTTTCCCGATCCTACTCGCCCGAGGAGTTCGAGCCGGCCATCCGCGACACTTGGGCCACCTGTGGCCTTGGCCACGCCATGCCCCCGAGCGACCCTGATGCCACCTGCTACAGCATCGTTATCCCGCCACCCAACGTCACTGCCGCCCTGCATTTGGGCCACGCGCTCAACAATACGCTGCAGGACATTCTCGTTCGATACCACCGATTGCTGGGCGAGCAGGTCTTGTGGATGCCTGGCACCGACCATGCGGGCATCGCCACGCAAACCGTCGTCGAGCGACGATTGCTCCGAGACGGCATTCGACGCGTCGACATGGACCGCGACGAATTCATCGCCGTAGCCCAAAAGTGGAAAGACCAGTACGAAGCAATCATCTTGGGTCAGTTGCGAGAACTTGGCGCCAGTTGTGACTGGGACCGGACGCGTTTCACAATGGATCCAATGTGCGCCGCGGCCGTGCGGCACGCTTTCTTTCAGTTGTTCCAAGATGGCCTCATTGAGCGAGGCAAACGATTGGTGAACTGGGACCCAGTCAGCGGCACCGCCCTGGCCGACGATGAAGTCGAAATGGAAGAGATCGCTGGGCATATGTGGTACCTCCGATACCCGCTGGCCGATGGCGATGGACACGTGACGGTGGCAACCACCCGACCAGAAACAATGCTCGGCGATACCGCCGTGGCCATGAATCCAGCCGATCCACGCGCTCAGTCACTGCGAGGACGCAGCGTGCGTGTGCCCATCGTGGACCGCATCATTCCTATCGTCGAAGACGACTACGTCGTGATGCCAGGTGTGGGCGATGATGCCAAGGCAGCGTTTGCCACTGGCTTTCTCAAAGTCACGCCGGCCCACGACCCCAACGATTGGGATATTGGGCTACGGCATGAACTTGAAGTGATCAATGTCATGGCCCCCGATGCGTCGATCTCCGATCGACACGGCTGGGAAGATGCTTCCGAGGAAGCCAAGGCCTTCGTCGGCCTGACCCGAGAAGCTGCACGCGAGGCCATCGTCCAATGGTTCAAGGAGGCGGACCTCCTAGAAGAAGTCCGCGACTACACGCACAGCGTCGGACACTCCTATCGATCGCACGTCCCTATCGAACCGTATTTGAGCGACCAGTGGTATGTCCGGGTCAGCGACGACCGGCTTCGAGGCGAAGCCTTGCGGGCCTTGTCGCCAGACCAGTACGAGGGTTCACCCCCTCCACGCGATGGCGGTTCGCGCGATGGCGATGGTCAACTGCAATTCTCACCGGCTCGCTATGGGCGCACCTTCCAACAGTGGCATGAGAACCTCCGGGACTGGTGCATCAGCCGCCAACTGTGGTGGGGTCACCGCATTCCAGTGTGGACCCTGCAGTGTCCGCTTGAGGGCGATCTCCCCGACGCGCCATTGTCGCCGCCGCCTACCAACTGCACGCTGCCACTGTGCGACGTACACGATGATGCATTGTGCGTCCGCCTGACCGTTGATCGAGCAGAAAACATCGTGACCATTCTGGCTTGCGTGGAGCACGATCGTGGTGATCTTGAAACGGCCTTGTCAGATGCGGGCTTTGAGCAGGACCCAGACGTACTGGATACGTGGTTCTCCTCAGCCCTCTGGCCGATGAGCACGATGGGCTGGCCAGATGCGAGCGCCTTCCCCGAAACTGAAGGCTTGCTCGACGCCTTCAACCCGACCAACGTGCTGTGTACAGCGCGTGAAATCATCACGTTGTGGGTCAGCAGAATGGTGATGTTCAACCGTTACTTCCTCAACGGACGTATGCCATTCCGTGACGTGACCATTCACCCAATGGTGCAAGACGGCCATGGTCAGAAAATGAGCAAGTCCCTTGGCAACGGTGTTGACCCTCGCGACATCATGCATAGCCACGGCACCGACGCACTCCGTTTGATCATGGCCAAAATCGCCACGACCACGCAGGACGTGCGCCTTCCGGTGGATCTGGTTGACCCGCACAGCGGCGACACATTCACGCCTGACACCATCACCACATCTGCCGGCCACATCGTGGCGGCGCCCGTCCAACAGAGTCCCTCAGTCGATGGGGCCGAGATGACTACCGTCTATGGCACCTTCTCAGGCCACGAGCCAACCGATTCGTGCCCACTGGCCAAGAACACATCGAGCCAATTTGACGCAGGTCGCAATTTTGCCAACAAGTTATGGAACGCAACGCGATTTGCGCTCAGTCGAGTCGAGTCTCCAAAGGAAATCAATGACCTTGCGTCGCTGTCGCTACCTGATCGCTGGATGCTCTCGCGAGTGGCCGCGACCGCAGCGGCTATTGAAACGGCCATGGCGGAGTACCGATTTAATGCCATCGCCGATGCCATGTATGACCTGATGTGGCGGGACTTCTGTGACTGGTATCTCGAAGCCATCAAACCCACTGTGGCAGCATGCCCAGAGCAGCAACGAGTCCTGCTCACTGTTCTTGATGCGATGCTTCGACTGCTCCACCCGGTGTGCCCGTACATCACCGAGGTTATTTGGAGCCATCTGCGGACCGTTGGCCCGCGTGGCCTTCCTGGCCTCACGCTCCAAGATGGACCATGCCTTGCCATGTCTCGTTGGCCTGTCATTGACGAATCGCTGACGTGCGAACAATCGCTGTCTGACACAGCCATGTTGCAGTCGGTTGTGGCCGAAATTCGTCGCATTCGATCGGACAATGAGATCCCCAACCGAGCAGATGTGGGACTGTTCGTCCCAGACACGCTCCGCACACTGGCTGATGCGTGTGGACCATTGCTCGCCAGCATGTGCCGGGTTGATCGGGTGATGCCTCTGTCAGATCGCGGCGCGGGCGCCTTGAACTTCACCATCGATGGCGTGGAGTTCGCCGTTGACCCGTCGGGCGCGGTTGACCCCGCAGCCGAACGCACACGCTTGGAATCTCGTTTGGCAGATTTGAACAAACGTATCGGGGGCTTAGAAGGCCGGCTGTCCAATGCCTCGTACGTTGAGAAGGCGCCCCCCCGCCTTGTGGATGAAACGCGACAGCAATTGGCCACGGCGCAGGCCGACCGCGATGCAACGGCGGCCGCCATCGAGGCCATTACGTGAGAGGGCTACTCCTGACGGCGTGCATTCTGGCAGGCAGTTGTGCGCCCAGTCCACGCGACGTGCTGCTCGGATCTGTCCAAGCCCATCAAGCACCCCCACTCGGAACCCCGACCCGCGTGCAGTTGTGGTCGTTTCTGGGTGAACCTGGCCGACGCATTGAAACGCCACGATGGGATATCCGCACCACCATTGACGAACCACTCTTGCACATTCGTTTGCCAGAAGTTCTAGAGGCCGGTCTCGACGGCATGTGCGAACTCTTTGTCGTGGATGGCCAGGAACTTCCCCCACCTCGCGAACCAATGATCACGTGTCTTCTTGGGGATCGCCGGCAATGGTCCAACATGGCCACGTTGCTCCTGCCCCAACATGCAGAAGCGATGCAGTCGCTCGGACGCGGAGGTTTTACGTCTCAGGGTGTCGCGGTGCTCTATGACATCGATCGCCGCAGTCATTGCCGCAATACGATGGCCCTGGCCTTGCATGAAGGCTGGCACCAATACGTGCAGACCGCCCTGCATGGTCCACTTCCTGCATGGATGGACGAAGGTCTCGCCACGGTCATGGAAGGCTTTGTGCTGTACTCAGACGGCGCTGAAATCGATCACGCTGCGAACCGGCAGCGAGAGCGTCGATACTGGTGGATGAAGCGCCGCGATCGCCAGCAACCGCTGTCCGTCTTTCTCAATAGCGATCCACACGTGGCGCTGGCCGATGGCTCACGCTCATTGCTTGATTACTACGCGCAGGCGTGGGCCTTTACCAGATTTATGCTCGCCGACGAGCGGCGGCGCAACGCCATCGCATCAGGTCTTCACCGAGCAGCTATTCCAGGAAGTACTCCTGAATCGGTGCAACAGGCAGTCGAAGTCAGTCTGGGACAAACGCTTGCCTCGCAGCAGGCCGAATTTGATGCGTGGACCCAAGAGAATCTCCAGCCGAATTGGTGGTCTCGCTGAGGCTCTATACTGGCGTCCCTTCCACCTATGACCACCGAAACTATTTCTATCCGATGTGCCACGCCCGATGATGTTCCGGTGCTACGTGAACTGTTCGAGGCGGGCATGCACGAGGGTCAGGTGCAAATCAACGATACCGGGGCGGACATTGAACAACTGCAGGCAGCCTACTTTTCGCCAGAGGCGCAAGGCGGCTTCTGGGTCGCGACCCAGAGTGACCACGTCGCTGGCATGATTGGTGTCCAACGAATGGACGATTCTGTTGCCGAAGTTCGTCGCCTTCGCGTTCGCCCGCAGTTTCGTCGGCAAGGTGTTGCCACGGCCTTGATGTCACACGCGATTCGTTTCTGCCGGGAACATGACTTTCTCAAGGTTGTGCTCGATGTGCGGGTCGAGCGACAGCCCGCAATCCAACTCTTTGAAAAGTTCGGCTTCTATCTTTCTCGCGTCAACGACCAGCAAGGTCGCAAGACGCTTGACTTCTTCGTCGATCTCTATTCCGAACCAGATCACACCTGATCCAGCTTCTCGCCGCGCCACGTTGGCAGAATGCTCTCAACACCGGCGGCACTGGCTTCCGCTGCGCGGGCGATTTTGAAATGGGTACACTCTCAACTAGTACATTCACAATGAAGGAGCACCAGCCATGAAACTTGCACACTGGACCGTAGGAGCCGTCGTTGTATCACTTCCACTGTGGGCCATGGCCTTGACGCGTGGGGCCCCCGAGAATTGGTCGTGGGTCCTTTCCCCCGGTGAAATGACATGCACCAGTATGGATTGGGCTGAATGCCCGGATATGGACAACATGAACCGCACCACGAACATCTTTGCCGATTTCAATCATGACGGTCTGGCGGACTGGGTGGCGGTGGATGTGAGTGCCAGTTATACCGATGATGATATGGCACCGTTGCTTGAATATGAACTGACGATCAGCCTGATCACCGGCGATGGATCGGGTCTGTGGGATGTTGGTCAGTCCAGCGTGGTGTTCAGCGGGCCGTGCAGAGATAGGCTCGAGTATGAGGACGTCGGTTGGCCCGACCCCAGAGCCTACGACTATGTTTTTGACCCAAAC
>CAZGFN010000040.1:15035-23948 GCA_964524945.1 uncultured Isosphaeraceae bacterium | reverse complement strand
TTTCGTGTTGCGCCAGAGGAAATCGGGCGCCCCATCAGGCGTTGGGTCGCCAGCGGTGCTGCCCAGATCGATCATTTGTTCCATCTTGAGACTGCCCAGAGTGGCTGTTGCAATACCTCCAGAAATACAAACGGGCATCAAAAGACAGGGCCATGTTTGGGTGCGGTTCTTCATCGTCAGTTTGCCCTTCTAAAAATCGGTCCCACCGATGGTCCAACCATTCTAGGGTGAGACAAACGCTCGCCAACCCAATTTGATGCCATAGGCGTGTAGAATCAGGCCATGACAGCAAAAAGAACGATGCTCGTCACCGGAGGTGCTGGGTTCATCGGATCCAACTACGTCCATATGATGGCTCGAGATCACCCCAAATGGTCGATTCGAGTGTTGGATTTGCTCACTTACTGTGGAAATCCAGCCAATCTGGAGGGGTTGGAAGGACAAATTGAGTTCATTCGCGGTGATATTGCCGACCCTCAAACCGTGGACCAGACCATTGCTGGCTGTGATGTGGTGGTCAATTTTGCCGCCGAGAGCCATGTTGACCGGAGTTTGATCGACAGCAGGCCTTTTATTCATACCAATGTCACCGGAACACAGGTGCTGCTCGATGCCTGCCGACAGCATGGTGTCAGTCGATTCCTGCATGTCAGTACCGATGAGGTCTATGGCGACGTCGCTGGCACCGACACGTTGTCCATAGAGACTGACCCATTCAGGCCTCGCAGCCCATACGCCGCATCCAAGGCCGCCGCGGAACACCTTGTCCAAGCCTGCCATGTGTCATTCGGACTCGAAACGGTCATCACCCGCGGATCCAACACCTATGGCCCGCGGCAGTACCCCGAAAAAATCATTCCGCTCTTCACGACCAATGCCATCGACGACCTCGCACTACCGATCTATGGCCGGGGCGACGCCCTGCGAGACTACATGCACGTCGAGGACCACTGTCGTGGGATCGCAACAGCTTTGGAACACGGAGTCGCCGGGGGTATCTACAACTTGGGCGCCCGCCTCGAAATCAATGGTCGCCAAGTCGCCAAGTCCATCTTGTCAAATCTTGAGAAGCCCGAGTCGTTAATGCACTATGTCGACGATCGCCCAGGCCACGACTACCGCTACGCGGTTGATCCCAGCCGCGCTGAGTCGCTTGGGTGGAATAGAACATGGAATTTCGAAGATGGCATGCGTGACACAGTCCGGTGGTATGTCGACCACGAAGACTGGTGGCGCGCGATCAAAGCAGGCACACACTTCCAATCACATGAGGCTGCTTGGTATGTCGATCGCCGCGCGTCCACATCAGCTTGAGATCGCCGCTCGCCCTTCGGACAGCAGTTGCCGCAAGTAATCGCCATACGTGCTCTTGCCCATGGCCCCGATGAGTGCTTCCATGTCGCAGTCATCAATCCATCCGTTTCGCCATGCAATCTCTTCGGGACAAGCGATCTTGAGCCCCTGCCGCGACTCGATGGTCTCCACAAACATCGAGGCCTGCAATAGGCTCTCATGCGTGCCTGTGTCCAACCATGCGTCGCCGCGACCGAATCGCTCGACGTGCAATGTACCCGCCTCGAGATAGACCTCGTTGACCGCGGTAATCTCCAGTTCGCCCCGATCAGATGGCTCGATCGAACGAGCAATTGCAGGGGCCAGGCCATCGTAGAAATATAGCCCGGTGACCGCGAGATTCGACTGGGGGGAATCTGGTTTTTCGACAAGCCGAACCGGTCGCCCCGCATCGTCAATATCTATCACACCAAACTCTTGGGGATTCGCCACCGGATAGGCAAACACGGTGGCGCCCTCATCCCGTCCCACCGCACGGGCCAATCGTTCGGTCAATTGGTTTCCAAAGAACACATTGTCACCAAGCACGAGCGTCGATGGTGCACCGTCAAGAAACGGCTCGGCAATGATGAGCGCCTGCGCAATTCCCTCGGGCCGAGGTTGCGCCGCATATTGAATGGAAATTCCCCATGAAGACCCATCACCAAGAAGCGCCTCAAACCGTGGCAGATCCGTCGGCGTGCTGATGAGCAAGATGTCGTCAATGCCCGCGAGCATCAAGACCGACAGTGGGTAGTAGACCATCGGCTTGTCGTAGATCGGCAGCAACTGCTTGCTGACCGCTGCCGTGACTGGATGCAATCTGGTGCCGGACCCACCTGCCAGAACGATGCCTTTGCGTGTACTCATGGTGCTTCAGTGTACGTCGATGGTGACTTGAGTAATCGATCCAGATCCTTCCGAATTATCGCCACATGTGGGCCTGGAATGTCCAAATCGGGGTGCGACAAGGCCACAACCCGTCTGCAGGAGGATGGCCATTGCTCGTCGCCCATACCACTAGGCCCAATGACTACCAATAGATCTGGCCCCAGACGCGCGATGTCTTCCATCGACACCGATTGCCATGGGGCATCTGGAAGGACATTGACACCTCCTGCGGCCGCGAGAAGTTCGCCCAGATACGTTTCACCTCCCCACGCCAATGGCGTTGGGCCACCACTAACCAACAAGACCCGTGTGCCTGATGGTGTTGGTGTTGGTTGGAGCGCCGCGTCCATCACTCCGCGTTGTTGCCTGCATGCCATATCAATGTCCGTCCGATCATCGATCGAAGGCAGTCGTGTCAGCAACTCGTCGACATCCCGCAGATCTCGCAAGGGTTGGGCCATAATCGTCCACTGGTACTGGTTCGCTAAATCAACCAAACGTTGATCTACGTCGCCGGGCGATCGTTGCACCATGACATGCGTTGGCCTCAATCGCACCAACATCTCAGCATTGATGTGTTCCAGATCCCCCACCACAGGAAGATGATCCACGTTCTGGCAATAAGCAGATCGTCCCACAAGCACATCACCAAGGCCAACCCCAACCGCCATGGACGTCATCGCGGGGCTCAAACTGACAATGCGTACGCCGCTGTCGTGTAGGGCCTCTTCGTTAGATTCGCATCCCCAATTCACGCATGCTGCTACACACCACACCACCAGAACCACACGACACCACATTCAGGATGACTTTCCGGGCAATCGAGTGTCCGCAGTATAGTCCTCGCGAAGATTACGACAGTGGTACACACCCGCTGGGGGTACGTTAAGCGGCACAAGTGCAAACTCAACATCATGAAAGGCTCGTCCATACATCGGCTTGTAGTACCACGGAATCTGCGTGATCTGCGTAAAAACACCCGAGGTGCAACGCCGCTGCCACGCATCGAGCACCTGACGATTGACTTCTTGTGGAAGACTCGGTGTCGGAAGACAAGACAAGAAGCAGTCGACCTTGGCGATGTCGCGCTGGTCGAGAATGTTGTCCACATCACTGGCACTACCAAGCACTACATCCACGGTCGGACATCGCCGCTGCGCGATCGCTTGTAGTTCGGGGTCCAGCTCGACGGCAATGACTCGGCTTTCTGGATGCATGCACGACAAAATCGCGGCTGTCACGGGCCCCATACCAGCGCCGAGTTCGAGAATAACTTGCGGTCGGCTCGCGTCGACATCACGACACATGGATCGCGACAACCATCGACTCGAAGGAGTGAGACTGGCGATCTTCCGACCATGCGTAAAGAACTTCGATGCCCACTTAATTCGATGGGCCAGCGATCGATTGTCGCTCACCGACCAACCTCGGTTTCATCGCCACGATCGACTAGCAGTTGATTCAGTGTTGGATCGATCGCATCTGCCCATCGCTGATATCCCGCCGGAGACAGGTGAAGTGCGTCAGGCATGATCGCCGAGGTGATGGTTCCATCATCCTCGATGAACACATGACCGATTGGAAGATAAAACACCTGTGACCCGTCATGCAAGCGAGCCATCGCCTGATTGATCTGGAGGATGCGGCCGCGATCGGCATTGAATGTGGCGCCTCGCGGAAAGATGTCCAGCAACACGACACGCGTATTGGGCGACAGCGCGGTAATGCGTTGCACAACAGCGCGAACCCCGGCAAGCACCTCATCGGTCGTGTGCGTCCCGTGTCCAATATTGTTGGTGCCGATCATGACAACGGCGACTCGGGGTGTGATTCCAGACAGATTGCCGTTGTCCAGCCGCCACAATACGTGTTCGGTTCGATCGCCACTGATGCCCAGATTCAGGGCCGTGCGATCGCCATAGTGCTTCGCCCATACGTCGCGGCCGGCTTGCTCCCAGCCCTGCGTGATGGAATCGCCGATGAAGACAATGTCGACCTCACCTTGTGCCGCCTGCACTCGCGTGTTGATATCGATATGCCGCTGAGCGTGCCAGCCGTCGCGACTGGCGGGGGTCGTGGCTGTGGAAGCCAATATGAATGCAGATGCAAACCAGATGATGGGAGGGAGGATGGTCATATGCTGGGTGATGATAACTGCGGCGGCGAAATCTCCCAAAGCGTGCATATCGCTCCTCAAAGCCACATGTTGGCCGAGATTTAGGAAATGCCCGAACACCCCATGGAATTTCAATCGTATCTCTAGATTCTCAAGTCGCTGATATGTATGGCCGGGGAGGTTTGATGGAGGTTCTCTTGATGCTGCACGCACCGTTCACAGCAGGCACCGCCCTGCTCATCGCTGCTGGAGTCGCTTCAGCGACCCTCGCTGATCCGATCCTTACCATTTCCCAGGAGTCCGCCTGGGACGGGGCTTACACAGCCAAAATCCGAATTGAAAACCCTGCGGGGCAGGCGCCTGTCGATGGATGGCAATTGCAGTGGGACGGTGGTCCCGACATCACAAGCATGTGGAGTGCGGTCTACGCCGTAGATGGAAGCATCTCCACGGCCAGCAACGAATCGTGGAATAGCAGCATCGCGGCGGGTGAGGCTGTGGAATTCGGGTTCACCGTCAACGGAGTATGGCCTCCAGCCTTTCCATCGTTAACTTTCAATGGTAGCGCTGCGGAAATGGGAGGCCTTGATAGTGGAAGCGGTGGTGGTGGTGATGGCGGCCAAGGCGGAGGTAGCAACCCTAACTGCCCGCATGACACCGACAATGATGGGCGCGTCGACGTCAGTGATCTTCTGCTGCTCATCCAATCATGGGGTACGTGCAGCGATCCATCCAACTGCGCCTCAGACTTTGATGATGATGGGACTGTTGGCATATATGACCTAATGAGTCTGCTCGCCGTCTATGGCAACTGCCAGGGGGGTGGTGGACCCGATGGAGATGCCAGAGTCGTTGCGTACTACATCGAGTGGGGCATCTATGGCCGTGATTATCAACCATCAGATATCCCCATAGACAAAATCACACACTTGAACTATGCCTTTGCCAACATCGACGCTGATGGTCGAATCGCCATCGGCGATTCGTACGCTGCCATCGACAAATCGTATCCCGGCGATACGTGGGACCAGCCCTATCGCGGCACCTACAACCAAATCAACAATGTGCTCAAGGCTCAGTACCCACACCTCAAGACGCTCATTTCCGTAGGAGGATGGACGTGGTCGGGGCGGTTCAGTGATGTCGCGCTCAATGACGCATCACGTTCCCTGTTTGCTGAGTCCTGCGTGGACTTCATCCGAACCTACAACTTCGACGGCGTCGACATCGACTGGGAGTATCCAGTGTGCTGCGGCCTGAGTGGAAACACCTATCGACCTGAGGATCGATTGAACTACACACTACTTATGCAAGAACTGCGCCAACAACTCGATGCCGCCGGGACAATGGATAGCAAGGACTATTTGCTGACCATCGCAGCTGCGGGCGGAGTAGACAAACTGGCCAATTATGATCTTGCTGGCATCGCGGCGCAGTGTGATTGGGTCAACACTATGTCATATGACTTCATGGGCGCATGGGACTTGTCCATCACAGGACACCACTCCGCGTTGCATGCGAATCCAGATAATCCGTCCCCCAATGACAACGTACGACTGCACTACAACGCAGTGGGTTCGGTCCAGCCATGGCTCAACGCAGGCGTTGCCGCGAACAAAATCGTCCTGGGCGTCCCTTTCTACAGCCGCGCGTGGGGTGGCGTGCCAGATATTGATGGTGGCTTGTTCCAATCGGCGACATCGGTCCCGCCAGGGACGTGGGATGATTGGAGCAGCGGCGACACTGGCATCAATGACTTCACCGAAATCGAAACGATGATCGCCAGTGGGGCGTACACCCGGTACTGGGACGATCAAGCCAAGGTGCCCTGGCTCTACAGTTCAACGCAACATGGTGGCCACTTCGTGTCTTACGACGACGCTGAATCAATGCAGTACAAGGTCGAATACGTCAACAGCACTGGACTGGGCGGTGTAATGATCTGGGAGATCACCGCAGACCGAAACCAAACGCTCCTCGATGTCATCGGCGCTAAACTCACACAGCCCTGACCGCACCGTCTGCCCGGCAGCCTCTGGTATGATCGCGACCCCACGAGGGTCACCATGATCGCACGGGTGGACCACGCTGATTGGCGGACAATGTGACAGACAATAATATTGACATCTCGAACAAACCCAGCCCACACTCGGTGCGAAATCGACTTGCCCGAGTGCTCTGGGGCGTGACCCAAGCCACGCTATTTCGATTGAGTCCCCGACCGCTGGGCGGGTGGAGACGATTCCTTCTCACAATGTTTGGCGCCTCCATGGCCAACGGCGCCAAAGTTGGACCTCGCGCCAGAATCTGGGGACCATGGAATCTGACGATGGGAGAATTCGCGACCATCTCCGATGATGTGGACGTCTATTGCGTCGCGCCCATTTCCGTGGGATCCCACACGACCATCAGCCAGTACTCTTACTTATGCGGCGCCACACACGACCACACGCACCCGCGATTCCCACTGGAGCCCAAAGCGATCACGATCGGTAGTGGTTGCTGGCTCGCGGCCGACGTCTACGTCGCGCCCGGTGTGTGCATCGGCGACGGCACCGTGGTTGGCGCACGCAGTAGCGTGTTCGGAGACCTGCCTCCAGGTATGATCTGCATTGGCACACCAGCCAAAGCCATCAAAGAACGTGTGATAGGTGACGCTACGCCACACGAAAACCTGCCCGCCGGCGAACGTCCCCCGGATCCCCCGCACGGCGACGCTACATGATTACCAACGCGTGTCCAATTGCCCCCGCCACGCCCGATGACCAGTGGCACTACTGGTTTGGCTACTACGATAAAAACCCTCTCTCGCCCGATGGAACGAAACTACTCGCCCACCGCGCCGCATTCTGTGAACGCTTCCCCTCACCTGAAGACATCGCTGAAGTCGGATTCATTACCGAGTGGAACACCGATCAACCAACCTTCCACCGGCTCGGTGAAACCGCCGCCTGGAACTGGCAGCAAGGTGCCATGCTGCGATGGCACGCTCACTGCGCAGACGCCTCGGCCGTTGCCTTCAATGATCTTCAGGACGGCCAACCAATCATGCGAGTCGTCAATCTTGATGGCAACGAGATCGATCGCATCAACACGGCTACCTATGCCTTCAACGCTCAATGTCAAGCGGCCACCCTGTCTTTTGGCAGACTTAGCCGCCTTCGACGAGAGTATGGGTATTCCGCGCTGACTGACCCCAATCCGAACGATCCGTCGCCGGCCAATGACGGCATCTACCGCGTCGTTGACGACACGCGCACGCTCATTGTGTCTATCGATGACCTCGATCGCGCCACGGTGGGCAATGCTCCCAGAGCTGGCGGCGACCTGCACCAACATGTCAATCACATCATGTTCAATCCTTCGGGCACTCGATTCTGTTTCATGCATCGATTTGATCGCGCCGATGGTATTTTGCAGAGCCGGTTGTTCACCTCTGATCTGGAAGGCAAGGACGTGCGTCTGCTCTTCGAGGGCATGTGCAGCCACTTTGACTGGGTGGACGATTCGAATATTCTTGCTTGGGGTGGCAAGCGATCGCTGCTCGGTGACGGCAACGCCCCCAAATCGCCCAAACAGCGCCTCATGACGCTGGCTCGACGCGCCCTCAAGCCGATCTACTACGCCATGGGCAAGCCTAGAATTCTCATGAACAAGATCATGAAGGACAGTTACTTGCTCATTACTGACGTTGATGTCCGTGACGATTCAGCGAGCCCACCACAGGCATTTGCCAAGGGCGAATTGACGTGCGACGGTCACTGCACCTACAACCGAGGTGGGAAGGATCCCGGTCGATGGGTTGTGACCGATGGATATCCAGATCTCAAATCTCGACAGCCATTGTTCCTGTGGGACACACGCAACGACCAAGGGATCGAAATCGGCCGCTGGCACACGCCACGCGAACTCGACGGCGAACTTCGCGTAGACCTGCACCCCCGCTTCAATGACGACGCCACGCTCGTATGCATCGACTCAGCGATGGAGGGGCGTCGCCGCATGTATGTTGTAGATGTACGCGACATCACCACAGGCTAAATCCCCCAATGTCGATCTCCATCTTTATCCAAACACTCAACGAAGAAGACAATCTTCCGTCATGCCTTGACGCCGTGTCCTTCAGTGATGATGTCGTGGTGCTCGATTCATACTCCACAGATGGGACAGAGGCCATCTGTCAGGATCGTGGCGCGCGATTCTTTCAGCGTGAATACGACGGTCGTGGTACCCACCAGAACTGGGCCATGGAGCACATCGACTTTAAGCATCGGTGGGTGTTCTACCTCGATGCAGATGAGCACATGACGCCGGAACTGCAAGCCGAAATCGAAGCGATTGCAAATCGCTGGGACTCAGGAGAATTCTCTCAGGAGAAGAAAAGCCCTGTGGCTTACTACGGTGGGCGCAAGAACTATTTCCGCGGCAAGTGGCTCAAGCGCTCGATGCCGCCGGGGCACATCATGCGATTTTTTCAGCCGCCCCTCATCCGATTTGCGCGCAAAGCCAACCCGATTCCCACCATCGATGGTGATGTTGGCTACCTCAAGGAATACTTCCTCCACTTCAATTTC
>CAZGFN010000040.1:0-15025 GCA_964524945.1 uncultured Isosphaeraceae bacterium | reverse complement strand
AGGGGCTGACCGAGTGGGTGGCACGGCACAACAAGTATGCGACCTATGAAGCCGAAGAAACCATGAACTCACTCAAGGGCCGTCGCATGCAACTGAGAAATCTTCTATCCCGAGATGCCATGACCCGCCGCTATGAATTGAAGAACCTGAGCTTCCGTATGCCGCTGAGGCCACAGCTCAAATTCCTCTACATGTACCTAGTCAAGCGGGGCTTCATGGACGGAGGGGCTGGATTCACGTATTGCAGACTCCAGGCCCTCTATGAGTACTTGATCGTACAGAAGGTCAAGGAAATGCAGCGAATCGAGCGTGGGCTGCCGGGGAGTTAGTGGCCCAGGTCAGACAGCAGCCATATCACGAGTCGGGCATTCAACGTGCCGCTGAATGTCTTTTGGTGAACCAGATGGTTGGCGTTGAATGGATCTCAGTGAGAAGGTCCCGCCGCAGCAGGCCACGTTGCGATCAGGAGATCGTCCTCTATCAAGATTGATGGTTGAGGAACGCTGCCCTGTTCAACAAGTGAGTTGATCCATCGCAATCGAACAGAAGGAACCTTGACAACCATGACGACCGGGTGCTCAAGCGTCGCCACCGCTACTGCTTCTGGCAATTGTTCCCGATACACCTGACGGCCACTGTTTCGATCGGCAAACGTCTTCATTCCCCAATTCAGTTCGCCCGCGCGGCCATAGATATCAACCTGGGCTTCTGGCCACGCCATTTTCGCCGCGTGCATCAGATCGCAATCAACGAGCATACGGCTATGTGATGCCAGATCCGTCCACTGCGATAGAAATGGTAGTGGCACCTTGCTGGTCATCATCCACCCCGTTGGCAGTGCCGCTGGAATGGCCACAAATGCAAACATCGCCGCAAGACCGCCGACCGCCACCCGGCCTTCTGGCAGCGCAATGCCCAGCGACCACCAATCCGCCAGCCCCCACCACAACAATGCGCCGCCCACCAACAACATTCGCCATGTGCCTCCGTCCAGCCAAGGTCCGCCGTCTGCGAAGTCGGTGGGCACAAAGGGCATGATGAGTATGGACAGCACACCAAGGGCAATGAGAATCCCTCCGGGAATCCGCTCACCGAATGTGCCATTGGCAGGTTGGTGCCTGAATCGCTCCACCAAACCCACCGCGATCAACGCTGCGGCCGCGGGAAAGCACGGCAAGATGTAGGTCGGCAATTTGCCTGATGAAAATGACAAAAAGACCAGTGGAATAACCAGCCAGCACACCAACAGGCGACTCTCGGGGGATCCAAAGCCGCGGCGAAGTAGGCCCATAAACGCAAGAGGCGCCGCAAAGACCCACGGAATCAACCCAACCAACAATGAAAACCCGAACATCCACCACGGCTCGGGGTGCTGCGCCTCGCCGCCTCCGGTGTATCGATGCACATGCTCTTGCCAGAAGAAGTAGTCCCAGTATTCGGGCGACTGCATGTGCACCGCTATGGACCAAGGCGCTGCCGTCACGGTCATGGCCAGCAGAGGAATCCACGGAAGCACAAAGAGATCCCGCCAGCGTCCCTGCCACATAAGCCACGGTGCCAGCACAAGAACAGGAAAGGCAAATGCCAAAAAGCCCTTGATGAGAAAGGCTCCCCCACATGCAACGCCAGATGCCACCAGCCACCAGAATCGTTCCTTCCCAACAGCCTTCCATCCGAGATAGAAACACACAATTGACGCGACGACCAATCCGCTGAATGGCGCATCGAGCAAGGCCGTTGTGCCCACAATGGCTGGTTCAAGAGTCGTCAGAAGAACCAACGATGCAAGCGCCGCGATGTCCCACCGGTTGGTCCACCGACGGACCATCAACAGCAGCATCAATGCCATGACACCGGTCAAGATCGCGGAGGGTAGCCGCAACGAGAAGGCGTTCTCGCCAAAGGCCAAGAACGACACCGCTGTCATCCAATAGCCCAGCACTGGTTTTTCAAAGTACTCAATGCCAAGCAAATGCGGCACAATCCACTGGCCGGTGCTGATCATCTCAGCAGGAATGATGGCGTACCGCGCTTCATCTGGAACAATCACCGGCCGCCATGCAAGGCCAATCAGATAGATCACCACAAATGCGATACACATTGACCACACGCAGAACCGAATGGTGTTTCGCCGGGATGCTTCGCCCATGCTCATGCAGCACACTGCTGACATCGAACTGCCACCCAACCCTCGCGGCCAGGAATCGTCCCCTCCGTCATCCGACCTGCAGGTGGACATGGGACGTCCCCAAGCAGATCGCCAAGCGGTGCAATGGTTCCCCCTTCGGCCAGCCAAGCATCCAAAAACTGCTCAAACATTGTGGCCTTGGCCCCACCTTCTGACTCGGCGTGGATCGTGAGTACATCAAACCCGTCCATGCGCATACATGAACGCAGATACGCATTGAACGACTCGTCAGTGATCCCATTGCGACCAACGGTTTCATCCCACGTTGGAAGGTTGACACAAATCTGCGGTGGACCGCTCGGTGGTTGAAAGATGCCTTCGCCGCGGCAGTCACTGGCGTAGCGGTACCCAAGCCCATCTCGGGCAGAGAGCATTGCTTCGGTACACCGCCACCCAGGAGCCGCCGCACACGTCGGGGGCGTGTCAATCGTTTCAGTGATGGCATCGTGGGCCATGCGAATCTGGTTGCGTAGAACCTCCATCGGCATCTGGTGTGCATGGGCTTGCCAGCGGTGGTGGTCCCATGCGTGCATCCCAATTTCATGTCCATCATCAGCGACGCCACGCAACTGGACCGCGAGCCGTCGGTGAATGATTGGCCCGGGCCACAGAGTTCCCCGAAGCAGAATATCCCACCCGTAAATATTGGCTGCGCCACTTCGGAACATCTTGGCAACGAAACTTGGTCGCAGCATTCGCCAGACGTGGCGACCCATGTTATCTGGTCCAACGGTCAAGAAGACCGACGCTTGCAGCCCGCGATCGGCAAGTATCCGCCGTAGCACCGGCAAGCCCTGCCGCGTTCCGCGGAAGGTATCCACGTCGATTCGCAGCCCA
This sequence comes from uncultured Isosphaeraceae bacterium, assembly GCA_964524945.1. Lineage (GTDB taxonomy): Bacteria > Planctomycetota > Phycisphaerae > Phycisphaerales > SM1A02 > UBA12567. The sequence continues at coordinate 12,000 of CAZGFN010000040.1, read as the reverse complement.
AGCCTCATGCCCGCGTCTTAGCCTCGGTCGTCACACCGGCAACCCCTGCGGTGCGAACATGGTCTTCGATGAACCAATCAACCGTTCTGGCCACCGAATCTTCGGTACTGACCACGGGTGTCCAGTCGAGCACTCGCTTAGCGTTCTTGATCGATGGACGACGGTGCTGTACATCCTGGTAGCCCTTGCCGTAGTACTTGCCACTCTCGACCACGCGATACCCGGCAAATGGTGGGAATCGATGTCGCAGTGGGTGTTGATCGAATCGGGCAACGATCATCTCGGCCAGTTCCTTGATACTCGACTCGTTGTCAGGGTTACCAATATTGATCACGGTACCGCTGGCTTTACCACCAGGATTCTCAATCATGCGGAAGAGGCAGTCCACGCCCTCGGTGACATCGGTGAAGCATCGCTTCTGCGCGCCTCCGTCTACCAATTGAATTGGTGTTCCTTCGACGAGGTTGAGAATGAGTTGGGTGATTGCCCGAGATGAGCCGACGCGGGCCGAATCTAGGGAGTCAAGTCGCGGGCCGATCCAGTTGAACGGCCGGAAGAGTGAGAAGTCCAAATTGTCTCGTTGTCCGTGCGCCCAGATAACTCGGTCAAGCAATTGCTTTGAACAAGAATAAATCCAGCGTTGCTTGTTGATCGGCCCAAGCACCAGCGTGGACTCATCTTCATCAAAAGCATCGTCGGTGCACATGCCGTACACCTCGCTGGTTGATGGGAAGATAATCCGCTTGTTGTACCGAACGCAGTCGCGGACGATCCGAAGATTCTCCTCGAAGTCCAGTTGGAATACCCGAAGCGGATTTCGAACGTACTCAATAGGCGTGGCAATGGCTACCAGAGGTAGCACCACATCGCACTTGCGCACGTGGTACTCGACCCACTGTCGATTAATGGCGATGTCGCCCTCGACGAAGTGGAACCCCTCCCGATCCAGCAGATGCGTGATGTTGGTGGAATGAAGGTCCATCCCATACACCTCATAGTTGGCAGAGAGGAGTTGTTCAGACAGGTGGCTACCGATGAATCCATTGACGCCCAAAATGAGCACCGAACGTTTCCGCGGCGGCGCCACTGGTGCAGATCGCCCCAGTCGCATGCCCTCGACCAGATTGAGTTCGGCGCTAAGGTTTGAGCCCGAAGACCACACGCCATCTCGATCCTGCCCAGCATCGATGCGAAGCGCATCTTGGCCACAAGCGATGGTCAGTGGATCTGCAGACAACACAGTTCCGGGTGCCGCGCCAGGTGCGCCAGGCATAACCGTTGACTCCCACACAAGCACCATCCGGTCGCCCACCTGTGTGAAGGCGCCTGGCCATGGGTGCGATACCGCTCTGACTAGGTTGCCAATGGACTGAGCAGATTGGGACCAGTCGATCTGACCATCTTCCGGGCATCGGCTAGGCATCGTGGTCGCTAGGGCATGGTCCTGTGGTATTCCCGCAACCGATCCATCCAAAATTCCAGGCAGCCCATCTGCAAATATCGATTCGGTGGCTTGCACCAATCGTTCGGTGAGCGACTTTGCGGTGTCATCTGCATCAATGCACACGGTCTGTTGTGACACGATATCGCCAGCATCAGCCGATGTAGTCATGTGGTGCAGTGTGACACCCGTCTCCGTTTCGCCGTTAACGAGTACCCAATTGATCGGACATCGACCTCGATACTTTGGTAGCAGCGATGCATGCACGTTGAAACATCGGTTTGGACAGATCGCCAACAGATCATTTCCGATCATGTTTCGGTAGTGCGCCGATACAATTGCGTCGGGCGCCATGTCGGTGATGCGATCAATCCAAAGCGGGTGATTTGGGTTGTCTGGCGCGTGTACTGCAATGCCTCGTTGTGAAGCGATCCGCGCTACGCTGCGGTACCAGCCACCTTCGGCCGGGTCATCGCGATGCGTGAACACCGCCTGAATATCGATATCCGAATCGAGCAGTGACTCCAGCGCAGCAGCGCCGATCTCGTGATATGCAAAGAGGACGACCTTCATACCTGAACCTGCCTTTCCCGGGCTGCTTCCCGGGCCGTTTCTCGTGCCGGCGCGCCTTCGAGGCCGTCGCCAACAATGTGATCAATGAAATACCGCGGCCGGCCCCGAACGTCGTTGTAGACACGCCCGAGGTATTCCCCGAGCAGTCCCATACCGACAAACTGAGCGCCGATGAAGATAAAGAGAATCGCAAAGAGCGTGAAGACACCTTCGGCCGCCCAGCCCTCACCAAAGACAATCCGGCCAATGAGCAGCAGTATGCCAAAGCAAAATCCGCCAATCGCAACAAGCACTCCAAACCACGACAACATCCGAAGCGGGGTCGTCGTCATGCTGGTAAGGAGGTCGAACTGCAAGTTGACCAACTTCCAGAGGCTGTACTTTGAGTCGCCCGCGGCGCGTTCGGAGTGGTCCACTTCTAATTCAGTGGCACGCTTGGCAAACATGTTGGCAAGCACCGGAATAAACGTGCTTCGCTCGCGGCACTGCAACATCGCGTCAACAACATTGCGGCGATACGCTCGCAGCATGCAGCCGTAGTCGTTCATCGCAACACCAGTCGCCTTCTTGACCATCCAATTGATACGGGCCGAGGCGAATCGACGAAAGAAACTGTCCTGCCGGTTCTGACGAACCGTACCCACGACATCATTGCCTTGTTCAATCGCAGCAACAAGGCGTGGTATTTCGTGTGGTGGATTCTGGAGATCAGCATCGATGGTCACAATGATGTCGCCACGGGCTCGACCAAACCCACACATGATCGCGGAGTGCTGGCCGTAGTTTCGATTGAGGATGACCGACCGAATGTGCTCGCTGTGCAGTTCGGCGGCGGCCTCTAGTTTCTCGGTGGATCCGTCGCGGCTTCCGTCATCAACGAGGATGATCTCCCAGGGGTTGTCCATCGATTGACACGTCGTGACCACCTGATGCACGAGCGCATCGACGTTCTCGACTTCGTTGTAGACAGGGATCACGATTGAGATGGACATCGTCATGTCGTCACACCCTCCGCAGCGGGCACAACGGCATGTATTGCAGCAATTACGTCAGTCATGTCTTGTGCAGTCATGTCAGGGAAGAGTGGAAGCGAACAGATCCGCTCACTATCCCTTTCCGTGACTGACAAATCGCCACCGGGCCTCCATGCGTCCGTGTGATCGCGATACCACCGATGGAGATGCGAGGCCACGAAGTGGATCCCTGTGCCAATATTGCGTTCTTTGAGCCCGGCCATGAATCCCGCCCGATCGATGCCTGCGGCGGACTCGTCTACCCGAACGATCATGAGGTGCCATGCGTTCCGAGTCGTCGCTGGCGCATGGTCTAGCGGCAGGATGCCTGGAATACCTACCAACGCCTGCTGATACTGCATCGCAAGTTCGGTGCGCCGATCGATAATGTCATCAAGCCGCGTAAACTGAGACAGTCCCAGTGCCGCATTCATATCTGGCATGTTGCACTTGAAGCCGGGCGACAATACTTCGGCAGTCGGCGCGCGGCCTTGCTGACCACGTTCCCATGCGTCGATGCCCAATCCGTGAAATCGGGACTGTCGGATTCGATCGCCAAGTTGGGTGTCATCGGTCACGACAACGCCACCCTCTCCGCTGGTAATGTTCTTGATGGGATGCAGACTGAAGAATGCAGTACCCACTGAGCCAACTTCCTCACCGCCACTGCGAACCGCTCCAATTGCGTGGGCTGCATCTTCGATGATGGTGATACCGTGGCGATCGGCCAGTGATCGGATCGGGGCTATGTCAACGGCAGCGCCGGCAAAGTCGACCGGGACAATGACCTTGGTGCGATCTGTGATCGCCGCTTCGACCGAGGCTGCTGAAATCAACAGAGTGTCCGGGTCCACGTCAATGAAGACCGGCACCAGCCCCATGTGCACCATGGTGTTGATCGTTGAGACCCAGGTCATCGAAGGCGTGATGATTTCGTCGCCCGGGGACAGATCCAAGGCGTGGAGAATGAGATGAATGGCAGCCGTTCCGCTGTTGACCGCAATGACGGACTTGGCCGACAGGCGATCTGCGATGGCCTGCTCCAAAGCGGCGCACCGGGGGCCAGTCGTGATCCAGCCGCTACGGAGGGTTTCCGAAACAGCCGCCACATCTTCCTCAGTCATCGAGGGTCGTGCGAAGGGCAGAAACTCGTTTCTCACGGGGGTGCGCTCCAATGGCACATGATATCGAAACCACCGGATCAACTGGTGTTTTCAGCACCTGGATGCAGTTGAATACCCCCTCCAAGCATCAGCAGCGAGCCTACAAGCCCCCATGTGAATTCCAATGCCCGATAGAGCACCAAGAGCGCGATGACTTGGCTCACCGTCGCCACGCCAGGACCTGCCAGAAGCGCGATCCCCAGCAATTCCATCACCCCGGCCCCCTGCCACGTCAGTGGCACCGCAGCAGCGATGAACAAGATGGGCATGACGGCCAAAATCACGATCAACTCGTGCCGTGCTCCGACGGCCCACGCGCAGCAGCCTGCCGCTGCAGCCAGCAGCACCTGCACACACACAGAGACGCCAGTGGCCGCTACCACAGCACCAGGGTGCCTCTTGTAGGCAGTTGCTGCGTCCACAACGCGACCAGGCACACCGCCGCCAAAGGACCTCGCCACTTCAGGGAGTCGCAACCAGCCCCGTTCGGTCATCACAAAGGCCGCAATTCCGATCACCGCCACAGCGGCCATTCCAATAGCTGTCCAAATCCCAATGGACTTTGATTGTGGTGACTCCGCCAGAAAGATGCCCACGCCCGCGGCCAGCAACACGAGCCCTGCAAGTCCTGTGATGCGATCAAACACAACGCTCATCACCGCTTCGACCCGCCGATCGGTCCCACGAGCGGCGCCCCACGCTTTGACAACATCCCCGCCCTCAGTGCCAGGCAGAAAGAAGTTGCAGAACGCGCCCACCAATACCAGCCGCAGCGTTCTGGGCCACGAGGCGCCCAGACCCCGGCACCGCATCAACAGCCACCAACGCGTGGCCTGCAATGGATACACACAGCCAACCAAACCCAGTCCGATGAGCACCCACCACCAATTTGCATCAGCCAACAGATCGAGCAAGCCTGGTCGAATGCGATCAATACTCACTTGGGCCCGCATTCCATCGGTTGTCACAACCAGCACCATTCCGTCACCAGCGGGTGTGCTCATCTCTACGTCATGCGTGCGGGCCACATCATGGATACTGCCATCGAAACCGATGTCTCCCGCGGGTGTCACTACCACCGTCCGCCAGTTGACCATCAGCACGATGGCCGTCACGCCACCAATGACGATGATCAAACGAATTGCGGTGAACAACGCACGCGGCATGTCAGGGAGGATACGTCCCTGACATGCCGCGGTGTCGGTTGCCGTTCAAGAGGTGTTCACCAATCAGGCGGGCGCTTCGGTGGGCGCTTCCTTAGTCGACTGCTCGATCTTCTCATCGAGTTGGCCGATGATGTAGTCAACGAGCTTGATGGCCTCTGGCGGGGTCATCGCTCGTTGTTGCATCATTTGGTCGCGAACCATGGGCAGCTGCGCGGCAGGGACCTGAGACAACTGAGCCATGACCATCTCGACCTGCTGACGCTCCTCAGGAGACAAGTCATCAATCGTGACGGTGGCCACGGCTACCGGCTCGACCGCGTCCTCCTCTTGGACTGGAACGTACGTCTCGACGTTCATGGCTAGGCCACCCTTGTTGCGAATCTGCGCCGTCGAATCGGCGACATCATCGCCGATAGGTTCGGCTTGACCACCAAGATGCTTGGCGAGAAATGCTTCGGTCACGGCATTGAAAGCCATGTTGTTGGTGGGGTTGTGAAAGCCATGGCCTTCATCGGGGAACACCACGTAGGTGACTGGCAGTCCCCGCGTGTTCATTGCGGTGACGATCTGATCGCTTTCGGCAATCTTCACGCGTGGATCGTTCGCGCCCTGCCCGATGAGCAACGGCTTGTTGATGTACTCAACATGAGTCAGCGGTGAAATCGCATCGAGATATGCGGGCTCATCGAGACTGCCGACACGATCGTCGAACATCTTCATCATCGGCTTCCAGTACGGGGGGACCGACTTGATAAGTGTGCCTACGTGCGATGGACCAACGATGTCCACGCCAGCAGCAAAGCGTTCCGGGTCGCGTGTGAGACCTGCAAGCGTCGCATATCCACCATACGAGCCGCCCATGATCGCAACGCGGTCAGGGTCGGCGATGCCTTCTTTGACGGCCCAGTCCATGGCGTCATTGAGATCGTCCTGCATCTTGCCGTACCACTCGCGGTCACCAGCGTTAACGAAGTTTTTTCCAAACCCGGTCGACGAACGAAAGTTCGGACTAAGCACGGCATAGCCACGGTTGGCCAACCACTGGTGGTATGGGTTGTATCCCCACGAATCGCGTCCCCACGGACCACCGTGCACAAAGAGCACCATCGGAAGATTCTTGCCATCGGAACTCTCGGGTACCGTCAGATAGGACGGCATAACCAATCCGTCACGCGTAGGAATCTCAATGGCCTGCATCTTTGCGAGCGGCGCGCCTTCGAGTGCGGGCCAGGTCGTAAAGAGGAAGCGTCCCTGCTGTGCATCTCGGTCCCACAGCCAATAGCGAGGAGGGCCGTTGTCGCGGTTGTATGCAACGATCCAGGTGCGGTTATTAGCGGTGCGGCTAAAAATACCAAAGTCGCCTTGGTCGAGCTTCTTGAGCGCTGCAATGTCCGGTGCGATGGATTCATCAAGAATGTGCCACTCTGGCCGAAGGTAATTCACCGTCACGGCTTCGGGCTCGTAGGTATCTGGATTGGCAACGCCACCAGAGACATCTGCTTTGTCTGACTCAAACACAATGTGCGGTGTGTCAGCACCGCCCTGCTTGGGTTCCCACCACACTACCGCCGCCTTGTCGCGACCAATGGATGAAGCGCCGTACAGTTTGCTGCCGTCCTTGGAGAATCCAGTCAGGGTCGTAGTCATCATCTCACCTGAAGGAATGGTCATGAAGTGATACCACTCATCGCTTCCCACATCACGAAGTTCATTGACCATATCCCCATCTTCGTTCATGCTCGCACGGCCCCGGACATTCCAGTCGTCATCGAGGATGTAACCAAGATACGCATCGTTTTCTTGGACAAGTGTGCGATCGCCGGTTCGCGTATTAACACGATAGACGTTCATGTACTGCGGGTTTGTGTCATTCATATTGATGATGACTTCATCGGGCCGCTCTTGTGATTTGGCGGCAATAGAGGCACGAACACCGTCAATATCCGTCAGATCACGGGGCTCGCCACCGGCGACATCCACGACGTAGACATGGAAATTCTCATCGCCGCCAGCATCCTTGTTAAAGAGCAGTTGCTCGCTGTTCCAAGACCAGCTCAATCCGCCGATAGGACGATCGCCGAAAGACGTCAGCGCACGAGCCTCGCCACCGTCAACGGGCTGCACCCATGCATTCATCACGCCGTCGACCGGCGCTCGAAAGGCGAGCATCGAGCCATCTGGGCTGATGCCAACGTTTGAGCGTTCGGGATTGCCAAAAAGCACTTCGCGTGGGATGAGGTTGGTCGCAGGCGCTGCTGCATCTGGGGTATCCGCAGCTGCTACAGCGGCGGACGCAATGATTGCTTCGAACATCATGGGGAATGACTCCTCTTCTTCCTGTGATGGGACCATTGTATTGGGATCCTTGACCGCGACATTTCACGCGGCACGCTCCATATTGTGAGCGAATCGTGGGTGGCGTGTGAAGTGCGCGTAATCAGTGGGGCACGGGACATTCGCCCGCTGTCGGCGGGTGACTTGGTAGATCAAAGGGAGCAATCCACAACTGACTTCCGTCCTCCCCTTGCTGACTAGTCCAGATCATCAATGACCCATCGGCGTTGAAGGCGGGAAGGCCATCAAATCCAGCCACATTGGTGATGCGACGCTTGCCGGTTCCATACCGAGCTGGCTTGCCAACACCCCCACCGCGGACGGCTTGCACTTCATAGACCTCGTAGTTGTCGTGACCTGCCTCGCTCGTGGCGTAGACGAGCCGCGTATCGTCGGGATGCCAGAAGGGCGCCCAGTTCACGTGTTCATTGCTGGTGAGCTGGATTTCTTCGTCCAGGCCGGTAATCGTTCCCTGATCGTTGAAGTCTAATTCGCCCACAAAGATTTGCAGCAGATTGTCGTTGTTGCGATCACTGCGATAGGTGATGCGCTTGCCGTTGGGTGAGAAGAACGGGCCGCCGTCGTAGCCTGGTGCGCCGACGATGAGATGACGTACGCCGGTCTGTAGATCACGAACGTAAATGTCGCCATCACCGGTTTCGTGCGATGTGTACAGCAGGTGCCGGCCATCTGGGCTGATCGAGCACTCGGCCTGATAGGCCTGATCGTCGCCCTCGAGTTCGGATACGACTGGGGGAAACTGGCCGTCAATGCGAGCTTGCACAATTCGCATGCGTGGTGGATACGACCATCGATACTTCTTGCTGCCCCGCTGATACCCGGGCGTATCAGCGTTGCCTGGTTCAGTCACTGTGCTTGCAAAGATGACCGCACCTGGGTCAGTCGGATGGAACCAGCCACATGTATTGGCCGATCCATCCGGGGAGATTCGCCGAGTGTTCTTCAAACTCCAACTACCCTTGGCGTGCTCAAGATCCGCCACGTACATGCCGTAGTGATCGTCGGGTTGCTGGCCATCTGGAGGAATGGGGACCGCTTGAAAGATGATCTTGGTGCCATCGGGCGAAATGTACGACTCGCCGGCTTTGAAGAACTCTGCGCCGGTCGTGAGTTGAACCGCTGGGCCAAGGACGCCACCAAGGGGCTTTGTCTGTGGAGCAGTCTGCCCACTTACGGCTGCCCCGGCTTGGGCCGCGGACTGGCCGGTCATCGGACACTTCGATTGATCTGGTTCTGTGCACAGTGTGGCCACCAGAATCAGGGCTGTGCTCGTTGCAAACGTGAACATTGTCGCGTTCTCCACTAAAAAATGGGGCGCTTTGGAAAGTCGAGCAGGGTACCACCAATCGCCCAGGGCAACTTGGAGTGCCTCGTGGAGCAGGATTTTTCAATGCTATAAGCCGCTGTGAATACTGTTGATAAATCTACCTGCGATCAATTGTTTTGGAGGGGGAAGGTGATGGGCCAACCGGAGTACTGGGTTGGCGGCTCGTCAACGCCCAGTTGGGGGCGTTTCCAGCACTCTAGCGTTGCTTGGTTGGTGGACCGGTTAAGGCGGATGATGCCGTAGCCGGGCATTCGATCATGCAGGTTGGCCGGGTGCCGACCACTGGACGCCGGATTGGCCACCGCATGAACACGGATGCGATTGCCAAAACCATCAAGAAACTCACCGGTGTATCGCGGGGCACCCTCTGAGCGATTGGCACCTGGGGTTGGGGGGAACCACCGTCGTGGCCACGTATTGGAAATGGCCGGTACGGAGAACACCCACGCACCATCATCAAAATCGTCGACGCCGTACTCCATGACCGCACCAAGATGCTGATCCCCGCAGACGTGAATGGCGCCAACATCTGCCATCAAGCCCACGGCCCGGTTGCGGGGTGTCTGAGGCCAACCATTCGAGTCGCCGTCCGAAGCCAGCGTGTAGCCCTCAAGAAACTCACCGGTGCCGCCAAGCCGCGCCCCAGGCAGCGCCGAACCCGACTCCGCTTTCGGTGGCAACGTGGCGAGATTACTCAACGGTGTCTGGCTGAGCACCAAACTGGCCCATCGGTCATCGTCCCGGGTGCTCCAATCTTGAAGGAGGCGTTCTTGGCGGTGCCCCAAAAGTTGTGCGCCCGGAACATCGGCCTGCGTCGCAGCGTCGAACCCTTCTGCTTGAGGCCAACCATTCTTGAACTGCCCTTGGGGGACCGCAACCGACGGCGAAGACTTGAACATCCGGTCTGCCAAAATCACGCTTGAGACGCCGCCCCAATCCAGATCGGTGAAGTACACCGTGATGCCCTGTTCGATCGGTTCAGGATCAGGCGGATCAGGAAGATGTGATGTCTGCGTGCGGTGCACAACGTTGATGAAGTCCGCTGGCATGCGATAGCCGCCGCTGTCCTGCGCGGAGTGCTGGTCGGTCTTGACCGCTTTGCGGCCACCGGCACCCCAAATATTGCCGTGGTACACATCGTGATCATCGGGAATCACCACCGTGGGCGTATCCCGAGTCAACTCGGCGAAGGCCCAGCACCAGCGGTACCACTTATAGAGGTAGTCCAGCGTGAGGTTCTTGGAATCCACCGGCGTGAGATCACCCTCGTAGATCTGATCGCCAGCAAAGAAAAGTAGGTCCGGGTCGTGCGACGCGACCCCTTGAACCGTTTCAATATGCGGCAACCACAGCCCATCGTGATTCCACTTCAGATCACCCGTGTAGATCTTCTGGCAATTCAGTGCGGCCAGCACAAAGTCGCCGTCGGTCGGTTCGGCTGGGATGTGTCCGATTGGACCGAAGACTGGTTGAGCAGGCCCGCTGCGGGTCGCTTCGTCAAGACGAACGCGGTATGTGGCCGGGGAAGTCGAGTCCCATCTTGATACCCGGAATGTCGCCGTCCATGAGTCGCGGTTTATTGGGGCAACCGATGCCATATGCCAATCGCCCGCGCGGTTGACTTCAAGTGTGGCCTGACCAGGTCGTCGGTGGTCCATGGGCGGAAATTGCGCTGTGAGTTTCAGCACGCCATCATCAACCGTGTACATCTGATTCAAGACAGGCCCCCACGCCCGCTCCTCGTGATCAACCACACCCGTACCGTCCACTATGAGATTGTCGAATCCAAAGCGTCCGCCATGTGAGACCAAAGCAACACCTCCAGACCGCATTGATGCTGGAATGTCGCTCTTTGATGCCCAACGTGTGCGGCCATTGTGTGTTGTCGCCTCGGCTGTAAGGCTGCCGCCTTGCATACGAATGATCAAGTGCACCGGGCCCGCCATGGTGGCAAAGCCTTGCTCTGGTTCACCGCTTGCTTGACCAACAAGTTCAGGCACGTCACTAGTTGAGACGGGCTTCTGAATCGACCACTGGCCACCGACACTCATCGGCTGCTCAAACGACCGCGCCCGTACCGTGCCTTGAGCGTCGAGCACAACCAACATCCCGCCGTCGACCGCAGGGACATGGTGAGTTTGGGCGGTCAGGCGATGATCGATGTCAGCACTACCACCACCAAGCAGCATGCCAGCAAGCGCGTCGTCTGGCCAGCCGCCCGTGGGCGGCAGGATGTCCACTTCAATAACAACTTCGCCCAATTGAGCATCGATGGTGCGCGTCAGTAAGTGCGCCGTCCGCATGGCCATGCGAGGTCGCGTCTCGATGCATCGCACACTTCCATCTTCAATCTGCCAGTCCTGCAACCGGTTGGCCCACCAGTCGCTGCCAATCCAGACTCGATCGGGCACGGTGTTCCATGTTTGGAGATAGGGAGACGTAGTGACGGCTGCAAGAAGGAGTGTGGCAAGCATGTCTTCCACGATACGCTGAGGCGGTAGGATGTGCCCCGTGGATGCAGTCAGCATCATTATTGGGGTCGTCATTGGCACCGTGCTCGGGGCGGTGGTCATGGCGATCGCCAAGCGAGGGGCGGGGCCTGACTCCTCCATTCGTGAGGAACAAAACACACTCCGTAGCGAGCGTGACGCTGAGCGGGAGGCCCGGCAGGAGGCCGATCGAAAGGTGGCGACCCTCACCGAGCGGGAGCAGAATCTCAACAAGCAGTTCGAGCAGCAGAAGGCAAGCATCGAGGAGATGCGGAAGCAACTGCTTGATACCTTCGATGCCTCCAGCCGCAAGGCGCTGCAGGACAACAGCGATCGGTTCCTGCAACAGACCGTCGAGCGGCTCAAGCCACTTCGCGAACAACTCGAACAGCAGAACAAGTTCGTTCGCGAACTCGAAAAGTCCCGCGCCGAAGCCTACGGCGACATGGGCAAAGCCATCGCACAGATGATGG
>CAZGFN010000039.1:0-23969 GCA_964524945.1 uncultured Isosphaeraceae bacterium | reverse complement strand
CCACAATGACCAAGGCTTCAACGATCATCAATATCATCCCAACGCACAGACGTAAACCCAGCGAGACGCGCCGCCTCGACTACAGCGACACCAGCGCCAACTGGCACGTCAGCAGCCAGCGACACAGACAAGCCCGGTGACACTGGAAGTGTTGCAAGCACCCGCTCCAGCGACTGGCGATCCGTGATCCGATGACCGCCAACATGCCACACGGGGGAGGACTGGGACATGGAGACGTCAACAATCTGCGGCTGCAGGGTCGACGCCTCTGAGCCGCGGCTCGTGAGCATGGTCGACAGTCTGGCTTCTTCGGGCTTGATGACCGTGGCCACCATAAAAAAGATCAATAACAGGAAGATGACATCAATCATGCCCGCCAGATTGAGCATGGCACGCATGGGTCGACCCTTCTGTCGCGGTGTAAATTTCATCGTGACCGCTCCGAGGAAACAGCCATGTCGACATGAGCGACGCCAGCATCGCGAAGCGTGTCCAGTACAGGGTCAAGCAGCGCGGCTTGGCACCGGCGATCGACCCGAATCAGCACACGGCCCAATTCAGGCGTACTCCCGAGCAAACTCACAATCGCCGAGGTCTCGAACGGACGCGTGTGTTCACCAACGCGAAGCACGCCATGATCGTCAAGGTGGAGAACAAGATCATGGACTTCCACTTCCCGCGGTGTTCCAACCTCATCAGGTAGCAGCACCGCTTCTGGCCAACGATGAGCGAAGGTAGCGGTCACCATGAAGAAAACCACCAGCAGAAACACGACATCGATCATCGCAGTCAGGTCGACAGCGGATATTGGATTTGATCGAGATGTCACGCTGCCAAATCGCATCTATGCCCCGCCGGTGCGTTCGATCTGGCCGGCCATGCTGTCTGCAATGGCGGCTACTTCTGACGCAATTGCTTCGACACGGCTTCGGAACCACGTGTGAGCCGCCACACATGGAATCGCCAGCGACAACCCCAAGAGTGTCGTGACCAGCGCCATGCTGATGTTGCCAGCAAGTTGTGCATACTCCGATGAACCGCCATCGGAAATCGTATCGAAGGCCCCTACCATGCCCAGCACCGTTCCGAGAAGTCCCAGCAGCGGTGCCACCGCAGCAACCAGAGACAAGCCCTCTAGCGATCGCAAGTACTTCGCCACTTCTTCGCTACCAGCATCCTCCATCGCAGTGCGGATTTCAAACACACCCATGGGCGAACCAACCTGCCGTTCAAGACCTGCTCCAACCACTCGAGCGAGCATGGAGTCGTTGCCCTGGTCACGCGTAGTCGCAGTGGCCGATGCCAAATCGCCCGCGGCCAGTTGCGATCGCAGCGTCTCAAGGAGTTCATCGGGCATCATCGCCCCACGCCGTATTTGCAGAAGGTGCACGATGACCAGCGCAACTGCAATCACACTCAGCGCAATGATGATCCAGCCGATCACACCGCCATCTTGGACGATGCTCCACCACGTGCGGCCAGAGTCCACGATCTGCGCCGTTGCAAGAAGAAGGTTCATGGATTTGCGTCCTCCAATTCAGTCGGTTCTGGCAACACGCCTTCCACCGATGATGCGTTCATGGCCGCCGGATGCGACGGCATATAGGTATTGAGTTCGTCAATGATGTGTGCAGCGGCGTCAGGCCGCCCGGTATTCCTGGCATGGGCTGACATCGCAGCAAGCGCATAGCCTGTCAAGATGGGAATGTCCGATGAACCGGTCGCTGGAATCGATGCCAGCCGCGCAACGCCCTCCCGCTGCCGACCTCGACCTCGCTCGCCAAGCAGGGACCACCCCAATGCAAAACGACACCAGTGAGATTCGAGCAGGTCCGCGCCTTCCAGGTCCGCTTTCAATGCGACGCGGGCGGCCTTGCGTGTCTCCCCCTGCCCATACATCGCCCGGATGGACTGGGCCAGCAGGCTGTCACCAACTACGCCGTCAGCCTGGCGATTCGCCGCCGCTGTCCAGTTGGCCACCAACGCCTGCTGAACGTCATCCTGCGAAGCATCGCGATCATTCAATTGATGCTTCAATTTGGCCAGTGCCGCGGACGCTGGCAGCACCGGAGGAAGCCATGCACACCAACCTGTATCGGCATCGACAATGGGTTCCCAATCGGTCGTCAGTCCTGCTCGCAGCCCCTTGGTCACTTCAAGTAAAGGCACCACGGCTTGAGGCAGGGCCCCGCGGTCAAGCAAGCAGCGGAGATTCGCATCGGCCACAAAGAGATCCGACGCGTCCATGGTCGCTACATGTTCCGTGGGAAGTGTTCGGAGCAATCGTTCGGCCGCCACAAAATCATCGCGTTCGATGCGTCGGCGAATCAGATTAAGAAGTTCGCCTCGGGGACTCCATGTTTCCCAACCCTCAGGTGCCGCCGCTTCCCCGAGATCAACCGCGTTGATGCGATCCCAGGGAATGGTTTCCAATACGGCGTCCCGCGATATGCCAACGCCATCGCGACTGACTGCAACAATCTCACCAGAGATGGGGACAGACGATCCGATCACGTTGAGGGTGTCTGCTGACACAGAACCACCTAACACAAGCACACCCAATGACACCGTGAGCCGTAGCCTCATGGCGCCATCCCTCCTACAGGGACAATCGTGATGGAGCCCCCAGTGGGCGCGATAAGGCGGTCCAGCAGCGAATCAGGCTCGGCCTGATTCAACGCGGCCTGGGTGTCATTGGTCAGAATGACCGCGTGGATGACTGACTCAAGACCACGCCGCCGATTGGCTCTTTCGATGCGATCCAACATCAGTGAGCCCGGACCAACCTCGCCATCGGTCAGAAAGAAGACCGCATCTGGACGATTCAGGCCTTCCAAGACTGCAAGGAATCCCGGGCCTGGCACGGTGCCACCGGCGACAATTGAAGGAATTTCATCCCACATCCGGCGGCACATGGATGCCGCGACACCCTCTTTGAGATCGACCCAGTTCTGACCGAATGGCTGATACAACTCATCGCTGTAAAAGACGATTCGCACGCTGGCAAAATCGGGCAATGAGGTCAAACTGTCGCACAACTCCCCGAGTGTTCGCTCGATGCGTTCGCCCTGCATACTTCCGGACATATCCACGACAAAGGCGATCCGCCTTCCCTCGGCCTTGGCCCCAAAGAATCCGGCCTCTGGTTCATCGATGGTGGTCGCTATTTCCAGTGCCCCCCAACCAGTTCCTGCTGGCCCAGAACCCGCTGCATTGACCAGCCCAGCTCCAGCCGCTGGTGTAGTCGGAAGGGATGACGCAAGCCTTCCAGGGGTGGGCATGTCAATCGGGGCGGTCACCGCCGCACCCCCCGAAGCCCCCATTGGTTCAGGCGTAGGATCCTGATCGATCGACGTTTGGGCCAATGGAGCGGGCCCCAATTCGATCCTGATCACTGTTTCTGACCCCCGCGGCCCACCCATCCACAGCCCAGACAGCCACCACATAATGGCCAGATGAACCAGCAGAGACAGTGCCAAGCCGATGATGAGCAGGCGTTTGAACCTCCCCATCGTTACCTTGGGCTCTCTCAATAGATTGATGATCGCTGACACCTGATGGCTCCGTGATGACTCCAGATACTGCAGCCTACCGTCAGAGGGGTTGACCTAGCAGCCCAAGCCGTTTCCAATACCCCCCAACGAGGACCACATGGCAGAGACATCCCAACCTGAACGAATTTTGCTCAAGATCAGCGGAGAAGGATTCTCCGGCCAAGGGTCCAGCGGCATCGATGCCACCGAGCTGGACACCATCGCCCGAGAGATCGCAAATGCCGCAACCCAAAATGTCGAACTCGCCGTTGTAGTCGGTGGTGGAAACATTCTCCGCGGCGCCGACCTCTCACGTCGCTTACAGATTGATCAGTCGACCGCCGACTACATGGGCATGCTCGCCACCGTCATGAACGGCATGGCGCTCAAGGAAGCCCTCGAACGCTTGGGCCAACCGGCCCGCGTGATGTCGGCCATCAACATGCCAGCCATCTCCGAGCCATTCATTCGAAAGCGTGCCACGCGGCACCTCGAAAAAGGGCGCGTCATCATTCTGGTTGCAGGCACCGGGAACCCCTTCTTCACGACCGACACGTGCGCTTCGCTTCGCGCCATCGAACTGAATTGCACCCGTCTCCTCAAGGCCACCAAAGTTGACGGGGTCTATTCATCCGACCCAACCAAGAACGCCGACGCTGTCCGCTACGACCAAATATCGTTCTCCCAAGCAGTAGAAGATCGGCTCGGAGTCATGGACCTCACAGCCCTGTCGATGTGCATGGAACACAATCTGCCCATCGTTGTGTTTGACTTCAAAGAGCCCGGCAATATCCGCCGAGTCGTCGGCGGAGAAGCCATCGGAACCATTGTCACCAACTCAACGACCGCTGCTGCGGACGCGCACTGACTCATCGTCGGAGACTCCCATGAGCACCGAGATCATCAAAGAAGCCAAAGCGGGGATGTCCCGCAGTATTGAATACCTCCAAAAGGAATTGCGAGGCATTCGAACGGGTCGGGCCAGCACCGCACTGCTTGAATACCTCAAGGTCGATGCCTACGGAAGCCAGTGTGATCTGCGTGATGTCGCGGCCGTGTCAGTGCCCGAGTCAACACAACTGCTCGTCAAGCCCTTTGACCCGACGCTCAAGAACGGCATTGCCAAATGCATCGAAACGGCGAACTTGGGACTCAATCCACAGATCGAGGGTGAGTCCATTCGCATCCAACTCCCCCCCCCATCGGCCGACCGGCGCAAACAGCTTGCCGCTCAGGTCAAGAAGATGGCCGAAGAAACTCGCGTCTCCATTCGCAATGACCGGCGAGATGCCATCAAGACGATCGACAAGCGAATCAAGGACAAGTCGGATTCATTGTCCGAAGATCAAGGCAAGGGCTTCAAGAGCGACGTCGATGACCTCACCAAGTCGCAGATCAAAAATGTCGACGACCTCTGCGAGGCCAAGACCGCTGAAATCGAAGCCCTCTGATCGGTCAATAGGACCGCCGCAGGCGGGCCGGTGGAATGCCCAGCCGCTGTCGGTATTTCACAACAGTACGACGCGCGATGTCAACGCCTTGCTCGCGTAAGGCTGCAGCAATGGCCTCGTCGCCCAGCGGCTTTGCAAGATCCTCGCCATCAATAATGTCAACCATCAACTGTCGCACGGCTTCCCATGACAATTGCTGCCCACCGGCTGTCTCGGTCCCACCTGAGAAAAATCGGCGCAGCGGCACAATGCCACGCGGAGTTTGCATCCACTTTTCCGAAACGGCCCTGCTCACCGTAGCGACATGAACCCCAAGCAAGTCTGCCACTTCAGTCATTGGAAGCGGCTTGAGCCCCCGAGGTCCAATGTCAAACCAATCCCGCTGACGATCAAGAACCACTTCCACAACACGAATGATCGATGTCCGTCGCTGATTGATCGACTCAATAAGCCAGCGGGCGTTGTTGACATTCTTCGAAAGAAATGTCCGCGTATCGCCATCGAGGTCCTTGTCTTTGGACATATCGGCATAACGCGGCGATACTCGCAGTGGTGGGATAAGCCCATCGCACATGGCTGCGATGTACTCATCGCGTTCCTGGTCGTAGTCGACAATGACATCAGGGATAACCGGAGGGATACTCTCATCTACCAATTCGCGGCCGGGCGACAAGGTCAGTCGATGCATGAATTCCATGGCCGTCTTGAGTTCTTCAAGGCCAAGCCCTGTTTGCTTGGCGATGACAGGAAGCCGGTTTTGCACCAGATCATCGAGATGTGATTCGATGACCATTGCCACCCGATCCCAAGTCGGCGACTCATCCGGTTCACGCTGCTTCCACGCTGCAATCTGCAGCAGCAGGCACTCTTGAATTGTCTCAGCACCAATTCCCGCAGGGTCCACCAACTCCACCAGGGCCGCATGCGCCTCAATCAAAACCGCGGGAGGGATTGGGCTGGTCTCATCCTGACGCTGTGCGATCTCAGCGATCGAGAGATCAAGCAGGCCGTTTGAATTGAGATGCCCAATGAGCAGTTGCCCAGCACGCTCGACTTCGTCAGTCACTTCCGCAAAGGACCACTGGTGCAGCACCTGATCAATGAGGCTATCGCCGCGTGCACTGATATTGGCCATCGCATCGAGTTTGCGATCGCGTTCGCCTCGCATACGGGAGGCAGACCAACTCGAAGATGAGTATTCATTGTCAATGGCTTCGCCATAACTGCGTTCCATCGCAGCAAGTCGCTTGAAATCTTCGGTTCCCTCGCCGCGGCCATCCTGCACGTGGATCTCTTCCGAGGCACGATCCTGAGCATCGATGGGCGCATCACTGGCGAGATGCTCGTCGACTTCTAAGGCGATGTTGTTCTCAAGCTCGTGGTCGATCCGCTCCTGAAGCGCCTGCACTGGAAGCTGCAGGATCTCCATAGACTGAATCAGTCGTGGGCTGAGTTTCTGTTGCTGCGACAGGCCAGCCTGCTGACGCATATCCATCCGCATGTCCATACGTGCAGGGTACACGCCAAATGACTTATAGCGGGCACTGGTGGCAAACTTCCAAGATCGGCTGCATCAAGACCCCCGGGCAACACTCCGTCGCCCAAGCAGGGCATCGGCCAACATCGCAGGCGTGGCAAACTCCAGACTGGAACCACTTGGAAGTCCTCTGGCCAAACGGGTCACGCGCACCGTTCTTCCCTCAAGCAATTCGGCAAGGTAATGCGCGGTGGTGTCACCTTCAAGTGTTGGACTAAGTCCAAGAATGACTTCTTCAATCCGTTCACCCCGAGCATTGTTCACCGGCGTATCCACTCGATCCAGCAGCGAGGCGATGGTCAAATCTTCTGGACCAACACCGCCAAGTGGGTCGAGCCGTCCGGTCATCACGTGATACACACCGCGATGCAGCCCGGTCGCCTCAAGTCCAATCAAATCGCGGGGTTGCTCCACGACTAGTACGCAGCTGGCATCACGCGCAGGGTCGGCACAAATACAGCATGGCTGCTCCTCGGCCAGATGCCAACAGATTGGGCAACACACTACTTCCTGTTTGACATCCAGTACCGCCTTCGCCAACGCTTGGGCTTCCTGTTCATCAGCCTTGAGCAGATGGAATGCAAGTCGCGTAGCACTACGGCGACCAATGCCGGGCATTCGCTGCAGCGATTCAATCAATCGTTCGACCGGTTCCGGGTAGCCCTTCATCAGCGATTCAGAACGGCCCAGGCAGGGCGCCCCCAGGGGGGATCGGCAATCCGAGTTCTTCGGCCGCCTCGGCGAGCCGACGCTGAGCTTCGGCTCGAGCCATGTCCAAGGCCTCGTTGACCGTGACCTGTAGCAATGCGCCGAGATCATCAACCTGAGTAGCGGAATCGATGCGAACCGAAACCACGCGAAGATCGCCAGATACAGTTACTGAGACGGTTCCATTGGCAGACGACGCTTCAAGCCGAAGTGTTGCCAGTGATGCTTTGACTTCTTCCATCCGCGCCTGCATCCGCGGAAGATCCTTCATCATCGAAGCCAGTCCCGCCATGTTCTTCAGTCCACCAAGCATTACGCCTCCTTCGCGTCGTCGCTGCGACGCACATTGACCACCTCAGCATCGAAGAGCTCAGTGACCAGTTGAATGTGTGGATCATCCAAGTCGCCTAAGCCGCTTGCCGGTTTGGCAGGCATCTCCTCAGGCTGCTTGGTGGCACGGGCGTCATGCACCACCACGGTGCCGCCGGCCAGAGATCCAAGTCGATCGGCCAACCGATCAAGCACCATCGAGGGCACCTTGCCGCCGTTGGTGCTCTGCACGACAATGTCTGAACCCAACATCGAGACGGGTTCGATGTCCTCAAGGGCAGCCTGCGCCGACTTGGAAGTTGCCGACTCAAGCAATTGTGCCCAGAGCGTATCCAAGCCTTTGCCTTCCAGATCTTCTGTATGCGAGGCAGCGGCCTTCGATGACGCCGATGTCTTGGTGCCAGTTTTCTTGGCAGACGCCTTCTTCTTGGTCGCCGGTGGCGGCTTGGCCGCGGCCGGCTGTCGCTTGGGCTTAGGCGATTGCGTGGCGCCAGCTACGGCTGGATCTGGAAGATCCGTTGGGTCGGCCAAAGACGCCGCGAGCGCTAATCTAGCAACGGTTGAATCGAGAATTGCGCGAGCCGACGCACCCAACCGGGCTTGCCTACTCGCCGCCTCGCACGCGGCAACTGCGTGCACCATCGCGGGCGCATCCGTACATCTTGCTCGGGCGACGAGGTCTGCACGCATGTCGTCGGTGACCTCAACAAGTGGCGTTTCTTCGCCACAGGTCAGCAGAAGCATCATGTTGCGAAAACACTCGATAAGGGCTTCCAATGCCTGATCGATACTGGTTCCGCGACCCATCAATGCATCGATGGCTTGAAGTGCGCCGCCTGGATCGGATTGCACCACTGCGTCGGCCACCTCACTAATCAGCGACGTCTCGGGCAAACCGAGCATTTCCTCAACGAGTTCAATCGTCAAGTCCGTGTCGCCTCCGGCGAGCAATCGATCCATAATGCTCAACGCATCACGCATGGACCCATTGCCCAATGAGGCCACTCGATGCAGCACCTGCGCGTCAGCAGTGACGCCCTCTTGTTTCAGAACGAACTGGAGATGGGTGGCGATCATCCCAACAGGGATGGGGCGGAAGTCGAATCGTTGGCAGCGACTTTGAATCGTCGCGAGCACTTTGTGAGGTTCGGTCGTACAGAGAATGAACTTCACGTGTTCGGGCGGCTCCTCCATAGTCTTAAGGAGGGTGTTGAAGGACTCGGTCGTGAGCATATGCACTTCATCGATGATGTAAATGCGGTACCGACATCGTGCCGGCGACAATCCCGCCGAGGCAATAAGGTCGCGAGCTTCCTGTACGCCGCGATTGGAGGCGCCGTCGATCTCAATGACATCAAGGTCATCACCTCGCATGATGGCTTCGGCAATACCATCGGCGTCGGTAAGCGAGCCATCGACATTCAGGGCCCGAGCGAGAATCCTCGCCATGGTGGTCTTGCCAACCCCCCGCGTTCCGCAGAAGAGATACGCGTGGGCCGCGCGGCCGCCTTTAACGGCCCGCTGCAATGTCTGAGCAATGGACTCCTGCCCGACGACTTCGCCGAAGTCGCGGCTGCGGTAGCGTCGAGCCAATACGGTGTAGGTCATGCTGGTGAGCAGTCCGTGGCAGATGTGGGATGAAGAGGCCAAGAATACCTGCGAAGGGCAGCGGCGGACGGCCAGGCGGTCACCAGCATGGACGACGACGCTTATGGCTGCTGCGATCAAGCCCTGACCAGGTTCACGGGTTACCCATCGGGTGGACCCGACCGCCCACCGCAGCCCCTCGCAGGGGGCATGGTAGCCGCATGCCCCCCCACTGGTACACTCGCGGACATGGGAATGGACTCCGCCGGTATACAGTCGTCCTCACACCAAGGGCCAACTCCGCCAATGGCTGTTGATCAGACCAGCTCGGCCTTCCTGCTGACGGCCATCCGAATTCTTTATCTCGGGCTCATGATCGCCGCCGCTTCGATCCCGATCATCGGAGCAGGGCCTGGTGGCAGCGACCTCATCGACTTTGTCGTGCCGGTCTCCACCACGCTGATGGTGGCCGTCATTGTTGTCTTGCTGGACATTCGTACGCCCAATAAACGCATCTCCAATGTCGTGGGTGTCTATCTGGCCATCGTCTCGGGGCTATTTGCGGCGCTGGCCGTTGGCGTGCTGATCGACCTCATCGCCGAAGCGTGGGAGCTCACAACCGAAGACTCAGCGCTTAAGTACCTCACACTGCTCAAACTGGCCGTGGGCCTGACGTTGTGTTACGTCGCAGTCTCGGTGGTATTGTCGACCCGCGACAGCATCCGCATGCTCATCCCGTATGTGGAATTCAACCGACAGGTTCGCGGCATCCGACCGCTGCTCTTGGACACATCCTCGCTGATCGACGGGCGGCTCAACGCGCTGTCACAGACAGGCTTTCTCGATGCTCCCATTATCATTCCGCAATTCGTCGTTGACGAGGCACACCAGCTCTCAGACTCGTCTGACAAACTCAAACGCGAACGTGGACGACGCGGGCTTGCCAACCTCCGACTGCTCCAAGAGCAATCCAGTTCGCCCGTGCAGATCGAACCAATCGAGGTCCTCTCGGGCACCGATGTAGACACATCGCTGATTGAACTTGCTGGCGAAAAAAACCTCCGAATTGTGACCACGGATACCAACCTGAGCCGCGTTGCCGAAATCCGTGGCGTACAGTCGCTCAACCTGCACGAACTTGGGGCCGTCACCGCGGCACCTGCAGTACCGGGCGAGAGGATCACTCTAGAGATCATTCGAGCAGGCGATGGGCCAGGTCAAGGCGTAGGCTTCCTGCCCGATGGCACCATGGTCGTCATTGACGCGGGTGCGTCGGCCATTGGCCAGTCGCTCACTGTCGCCATTACCAACTCGGTGCAAACCAGCGCTGGGCGCATCGTCTTTGCCCGGCTTGACCACAACGAGCCCTCAGCGGACAGTCACTCCCTGCGTGACGCCGCTACTTCTGGCCAGCATCGACACCGTGGCCCCGGCCCCAAGGCCGACTGATCACGCTAGGGGCAACACGCTCACGACAACACGACGCGGCGAACCCTTTATCTCTTCAATCGAGGAATTGGGAGTCATTCCCATTCAATCGTGGCCGGCGGTTTGCTCGAAATGTCATAGACCACACGATTCACGCCCTCCACCTCGTTAATGATCCGGTTGCTGATGGTCGCAAGCACGTCGTATGGAATGCGGGCCCAATCAGCGGTCATGAAGTCCTGCGTCTCAACTGCGCGAACGGCGACGACCGAGTCATAGGTTCGACCATCACCCATCACGCCCACGCTCTGCACCGGAAGCAGCACCGCAAAGACCTGATCGGTGCTGCGATACAGATTGGCAGCGACGATTTCGTCGAGCACGATTTCATCGCACTCCCGAAGCAGGTCCAATTTGTCTTGCTCAATCGTGCCGATGATCCGAACAGCCAAGCCTGGCCCTGGAAATGGATGACGCCACACGATGTGCGGCGGCAGTCCAAGCACTTCGCCGAGTCTACGGACCTCGTCTTTGAACAAGTCCCGCAGTGGTTCAATGAGTTCGAATCCAAGTTGTTCTGGAAGCCCACCAACGTTGTGATGCAACTTGATATTGGCCGCCATTCCGGCATGCCCCTGCCCAGACTCGATCACGTCGGGATACAGCGTCCCCTGCGCCAAGAAGTGCACGGGCGGACCGCCGTCGGAAGCCACGTCCGCAGCGGCTTTCTGGAAGACGTCGATGAATCGATGCCCGATGAGTCGCCGCTTTTCCTGCGGATCATCCACGCCTGCAAGGTCTGACAAGAATGCCTCAGATGCGTCTACCACGCGAAGATCAATATCAAAGTGCCCCTTGAAGGTTGACTCGACCAGATCGCGTTCCTTCTTTCGAAGCAGGCCGTTGTCAACAAAGATGCACGTCAATCGATCGCCTATGGCGCGGGCCAACAGTGCCGCCACGACGGATGAATCGACCCCGCCGCTCAGTCCGCAGATGACTCGCCGATCGCCGACCAAATCGGGCAGCAGTTTGCACTGCGATTCCATAAAGTCAGCCATCCGCCAAGTACCCTTGCACGAGCACACCTCGTAGAGGAAATTGCGTAGCAAGTCGACGCCGTGAGGCGTGTGCGTCACCTCGGGGTGAAACTGCAGACCGTAGAACATGCCGCTGTGATGGCGAACAGCCGCCGCTGGACACGTATTGGTCGACGCGATGACTTCAAAATCGTTGGAGAGGTCTCGGACTTGATCACCGTGACTCATCCACACGGTCATATCGCTAGGCAGACTCGAGAAGAGACCGTCTTGCTTGGATACATGAAGCCGCGCACGGCCGTACTCCCGGCGATCGGCGCGTTCCACACCAGCGCCCAACATGGAACACCCAAGTTGCATGCCGTAGCAAATGCCCAGAACCGGAACACCCAAGTCCAGAATGCCCTTGTCGCAGCATGGCGCGTCATGGTCATCAATGCTCGCAGGACCACCTGACAGAATGATGCCTCGTGGCGAAAGTGCCCGAAGTTCTTCGATGTCCACATCAGGTGACACGAGCACGCTGAACGCGCCCGCCTCTCGAACCCGCCGAGCGATCAGTTGCGCATACTGACTACCAAAGTCAACAATTGGAATGGTGTCAACACCCGGGGGGCGGGTTGATCCAATGGCGGTTGCAGCCATGTGGCGGGTCTCCTGAAGAAAGTCAGATTCTAACCGGAGGCCGCCGAGACCGCAGGAACGGACCCCCTGTATCATCGCCCACGGTCGCACCGGCAATATCGCGGCCGATCAAGGATGCAGTGCCATGAAACCAGACGGTGAGCCCATTGCTATCGATATCGACCGCACTGCAGAGTACCTGCGCATTCGCCCACATGGAGATATCAATCTGGCCAGTTCGCCGACGCTTCGCCAAACGCTCCACGCCGCACTGTCCGAGGGCGATGAACGCGTGGACATCATGCTCAGCGATGTGCCCTATATGGACTCATCAGGTGTCGCCACGCTCGTCGAAGCCCTGCAACAGTGCCGCCGTCAGGACCGTGACCTGCGATTGGTCGCCCCCACCGACCGGGTGAATTCCATTTTCCAGATCGCCAAGTTGGACACGATCTTTGTCATCGTTACCAGCGATGAGGCCGGAGGCGACTAAAGATGTCGCCTGACCGACCACCACTATCGGGAATAATCCCTCGGGCCCTGAATCGACTCGGCCATGGCGCCACGGAACTGCTCACCTTACTTGGTGGCACCTCACGCTTGACGTCCTCGGTGGGCCGTTGGTACTACCGATCCTCGACCTCAGGCGGCGTGCGACTTGGCCGCCCGGCCATCCTCGCTCAACTTGTACGCGTAGGCGTTCGTTCCATCGGCATTGTGCTCATTGTCAGCGGGAGCATTGGGCTCATCTTGGCCATGGCCATGTACCCAGCCCTGTCGGCGCTTGGGCAGGAGAGCGGCATTGCCAACATTGTGTCCATCGCCGTCTTCCGGGAATTGGGGCCAATCATTTCGGCCGTCGTATTGACCGGGTTCGCAGGCGCCTCGATCGCCGCGGAACTTGGCACGATGGTGGTCGGCGAAGAAATCGAAGCCCTAGAGGCGCACGCATTAGATCCTGTGCGATTCCTCGTGCTGCCAAGACTGACGGCCACGGCCATCAGCTTGGTGCTCCTGACCATCCTGGCCGATGTGATTGCCGTGACTTGTTCCGGGTTGGTGTGCGTGCTCTTCTTTGATGTCAGTTCGACGGTCTACATCGACAACACATTGTCGCAGTTGAACATGTCTGACTTTCTCACCGGAATGGGCAAAGCCATAACGTTCGGGCTAATGCTCGGCGCCATCGCCTGCTTCAACGGGCTCAGGGTCAGCGGCGGCGCCGCGGGCGTGGGCAAAGCCACAACCGATACCGTCGTCCAAGGCATCGTTTCAATCATCTTGGTCGACCTGATGTTCACCGCCGTATTCCTACGGCTTGGATGGACATAGTCGCTGAGAGCACAGGTGCGCGAGATAGAAATTGCTGCCAAACGCGCACCCCCACACCGTTACCACGCCCTTATTCAGCTGCTTTCAACACAACCCCGTGAATCTCGAAGCCTAAGTCACTCGACGTTGCATACCAGCCGGCAGGCCCTAGTCGCTTGGCTAGTTTGGCCAGTCGGTCGTACTGCTCCGAGTTGGTTTCCGCTTCGAGTTCGCCTTTGATCTCTTCCCACAGTTCAGGGTCGCTCTGCGCCAAGTCCGATTCCCACTGGTCCATCTGCATGCCTTGAATCTTTGCCACCGTCGTCAGTGTCTCGGACAGATCACTGCCGCCCCACGCTGCCACCTGACGCTGCCCAATCCAATTGACTACCCGCTGCACCCACGGAGTGGGTTCGCCACGGTTGCCCCCGAGGCTTCGCATCGCTGCCTCCACCGATCGATCGCTGCCAACGAGCAATGATTGGCCTGCAACCGAGATCGCCATTTCATCCGAACCCATTCCGGACATGGGAAATGGCATGGCTGAACTGATATCCACCGACCAGATCTGATTGCCTTGGAACTCCCGGGGCTCCATGGCCGCTTCGGGCGCCATAGATGACAACGCATCGCTGAGCGCCGTCGGGTTGGCGCACTCAACGACCGCCAGGGAAGTCAAACTCTCGGCCGTAATCGGATGTGTCACCGTCTCGGTCAACACAATCTGATCACCAAGTGGGTCCAGCAGTTTCTTGAGTTCAGGCTCCATCTGGTCAAGCATCTGACCGGCGCCCATGAGCATCGGGCTGGATGCCACCACGTCCCGCAGCCAACTAGGAATCCCAGCGAAGTCCATGTTGAATCGCATGAGTCCAACAGATCCAGGGCCCGCCCACTGGGAAGCGTCGCCTGCAGGCGTGTTGCGACTGAACAGTTCGAGCAAACCGCCGAGACCCTCGGGCATCCACACTGCACCGCTCCAAGTGAGCAACTGATCGCCCTGCCCCACATCCAACTGAAGGCCAGTAGCGGCAATCTTGCCAAGTGCGGCATCGACACTGGGTCGAATCATTTCAACCATCATGCCCGAGTCGGTTGACTGCATCGCCCGTGCACAACCGTCCACGAAGATTCCCAAACGCACGGCGCCTCCACTGCCAAGCATGTCTCGCATGCTCACCCAAGCTTCGGACTCACCAAGCGACTCGCCATTCTGGCGGCCATCCAACACATCAAGCAATCGTTCCATGCCTGCTTGATCGCTTGCCAACAGAACCCACTGATCTTCACGGACGTGCCAGATTCGCGGCGAGGACTCATCGACCTCGTCACCGAACGCCACCACATCGATCGACCGCCCAAGCACAGACTCGCTCTCAACCTGAGTCGAGGCGCGAACGTCTTCCCACTGCTGGTCATACAACGGTCCAATTGTTTCGGCCTGCGCACCCATGTTGAGCCAGCCAGCAAAGATCATCTCGGGCATCGCCTCGTCAGCTTCGTCCATCCACATCGCTGCGCCAATCGACATGGAGCCAAGCACCTCGGTTGGCTCACTACTCTTAAACATGGCTCCCAATCCATCAGACAGGGGCGAAGGCAGATCTTCGATCTGAGCCTTGAGTTCTTCATCGAACGTCTCCATCCCCATCGCGTCGAGTACACCCGACGACTGAATTCGTTCGAGTACGCGATCAAGGCCCGTGATCGACAACACGGCCGCCGAGTCTGCAGGAGCCACTGTTTCGATGGTCAGCGAACCGCCAACGGCCGGGGCCGCGATCAGCAGCGAAGCAATCAACATGCGAGTAGTCATCAATTCTTCTCCAATTCTGCAGCAGTGCCAGGCCGTTTGCGAATAGGTGGTGTGTGATATTTGTGCCCGGTATTTGGGTTGGACGGATCGTAGGAAAAGGCCTCCCGATTCCGCAGGAAGTCTTTCACGTACCGAGTTGGAATGGCAAAGCCCAAGGCTTCACCCCCACGAATACCCATGTTGGTAATACCTACGACTTCGCCGCCCGTATTGAACAGCGGACCACCGGAGTTGCCCGGATTAATCGCGGCATCGGTTTGGATGTACGACAACCCGTCAAAGCTCCGTTGTGTCGTAGAAATCACACCCTGACTGGTCGTCTGTTCGAGACCCATCGGGTTGCCGATGGCAAACACAGGCTGACCAACTTCGATCGACTCCCACAATTCAAGAGGCGCGAACTCAAATTCGGTGTCTGATTCCACGGGGAGTTTAAGTAAGGCCAGATCGAGATGGTTGTTCACTGCTTCGATCTTGATATCTTCGAGCGTGCGCCGCGCCAACGTACCGTCCCCTCTTGGTTCCCAGATCACCACGCGAAGATCCTTCTCGCCTTGTACCACGTGGGCATTGGTCACGACGTAGCCATTCTCGTTAACAATGACACCCGAACCGGTTCCCGATGGCGTCTTGACCAGCACCACGGCCGACTTCACGCGCGCTGCTTGCTGACGAATACTCAATTCACGTGGCTGATCGATCGTATGAAAGATGCCATCATGCGTCGAGCGAGGCGTCTCGGCGGCATCGGTGATGCGAATGTCGGCGATGTCATTGTTGTCGACCTCGATGACATCAGACCCAATGTCCACCCACAACGCACGCTCGTCCTGCTTGATTACCCGACCGTGCAGTTCGCCCCCCTTTCGAAGGGAAACAACATCGGCACCAACTCCATAAGCAAGACCCAGAATCGCCAGCAGCAGTACGACGCATCGCATGATCAGATTCCTCCTGAGCCACCAATGGTACCGAGCCGGGGCTACCATGCGTTTTCCCGGAAATTGATTCCGGGAAGACCACCCTTGGAGACCCGCCGATATGCGACATGCCCCCATCGCCCTGACCCTGCTCTGCACATGCGTGTGCGTCGCTCAGAATGACAGCCAACTGGGCGACCACTTCGGCTTTGCCGGTCTGGATGTCATCCCCATCGGCGATGACCCCGGACCCATGATCGTGGTGGATCTCGATGGTGATGGATACGACGACATCATCGTGGCCAACAACCATCGCAGCCGCCTTGAAGTGCTGCATCAAATTCCCGGCGCCACCGCCCAACGACACATCACACCGCCTCGCGACATCAACGAGTTTCCCGATCACTGGCGTTTTGATCGTCAACTCATTCCCACTGCCAACTCCGTGACGGCCATCGCCACGGCCGACCTCGATCAGGATGGCAAACTCGATCTGATCACCGGCGGGCCTCCCGGTCGGGTGGTCTTCTTGCGACAGACCGACACAAGCAAGTTCAAAAAGGTGCAACAGCGGGATGTCCCCAAGTTGGGCGCCTCGGCCTCAGCTTGGACCATCACCGACATGACCGGAGATGGGTCACCCGAATTAGTCTCCGTGGTTGCGGGTGAACCGGCCATGTGGCCACTTGACGGCTTTACACTCGGACCGATCCGGCGATACCCGGCGGGCGCTCCGATTCTGGGCGTCGTTCCCGCTGACTACGACGGCGATGGACTCATGGATCTCGCGGGCATCAGTCCCGATGATCCGGCGCCTGTTCGCATCTGGTTTGGGCGTCGCGGGAGCACTGGTGTAGAACCTGGACCGCAGACCATCTTCGAAATGCCCCCCATCGTGGAATTCGAGGCAATTGAACCTGCCCCAGGCGTGCCACCACGCATCGCGGTGATCGAGCGGAAAGCCCGCCGTATCGTCGTATACGACCTGCAGGATGAATCCGTCACCACTAGCGGCGATCGTGAAGCGGCCTTTACCGTGTACGGATTCCCCGATCCGGGAAGGCGGGATCGTGCTTGGGCAGTGGTCGACATCGACGGAGATGGGCGAACCGATGTCGTGTCGGCCGACTCACGAGCCAATGCACTGGCAGTCTTTCGACAAGACAAGGACGGCGATCTGCTCGCAGCCAAGTCCTCGCCGAGCCTGTCGGAAATCAACGCCATTGCCGTTGCCAACGCCACCGAAGGATCAGGCGAACTGGTCGTGCTCTCAACCAAGGAAGGCGTGGTGGGTCGCTTGCCGCTGGGCACCAATGAACTGGAATTCCCTACCCCAATCGCGGTGACCGCCGGTTACGAACCTGTGGCAATGAATGTCGTTGGAATCGATGGAACGGATCACGCCGCAGTGGTCGTCAATCAAAAACGTGACTACAAA
Organism: uncultured Isosphaeraceae bacterium; assembly: GCA_964524945.1. Classification (GTDB taxonomy): domain Bacteria; phylum Planctomycetota; class Phycisphaerae; order Phycisphaerales; family SM1A02; genus UBA12567. The sequence goes on along the minus strand of CAZGFN010000039.1, from coordinate 6,246 downwards.
CTTGATCTTGTCAATCTCGTGACTGATAAAAGCATGTCGCTTGATCTCGGATCGATCAGTCGTAAGCCCGATCACATCGAGTCAGTGGACATCAATCAGGACGGCCATGAAGACCTTGTTGTCCTGACACCCGAACGGCCCATGATCGCCTTACTGGCAGATGATGAGGCCGAGGATGGATTCACACGTCTTGAAAAAGACGACATGGGCCAGTACGGATTGGTTGATGCGGCCACTGGCGAGAACATCACCACCTTCGATGTCGATGGCGATGGCATTAAGGAGTTGCTGATCGCCGATGACAATTGGATTCGAGCCGTACGTTTCGATCAAACTGGTCAGGATGGCGCAGCCGGATGGCGGGTAGTCAAGCAATTCAATACCGATGACCCCGACAGCCAACTTGTTTCAGTGACACCCCTGAGCGGTGGACTGGTTGCCGCAGACCGCTCTGCCGACCGGCTCCTGATCTTTCGCCACGACGCCGACACCGGCGGCTGGTCGCAGAGTGAAACGCTTCGCATTCGAGGATTCACCCCGGGGTCACTGGCCACAGGACAGTTTCAAGAAGACGTCCCGGGCATTCTCACCGTCGGCGAAGATGGCTTTGCACTCATCCCACTTGGCGGCAGTCGCCGGGCACTGCACGAGGCGCAGTCGTGGCGAAGCAGCATCGACCAACATGTGCCCCACGAACTGGCCGTTGGTGACATCAACAGCGACGGGTACGGCGACATGGTCGCCCTGGATGCGGGCGAACAGATGATGGAAATCCTGACATTCGATCACAGTGGCACCATGCTCCACGCAATGGGATTTCCAGTGTATGAGTCTCGGTTGTTCTCGGGCGGCGACACGCGGGAGTACCAACCACGACAAATCAGCATCGCCGATGTCACCGGCGACGGGTCACACGATGTGGTGCTGCTCTGCCATGATCGAATTTTGATTTATCCGCAGTAGTGCACCGAGTCAGAATGACTTGGCGCAAAGTGCCCTCAATCCCGAGACAGCGACCGACTCACCGATCAGCGATGTCAACCCAACCGGCACCATGGGGACCGGTGTACTGACATCGGGGTCGAATGAGTCGATTGTCTGCAGCACGTTCCAAGGCGTGAGCCGACCACCCAGCATTGCGACTCATGGCGAAGATTGGGGTGAACAGATCGATGGCCAGACCCAGCGAGAAGTAGGTCGTCGCCGAGTAGAAGTCAACATTGGGATGAATGCCCTTGGCGCCAACCTGCGCTTCCATGATCTGTTCAATTCGATTGCTCATCTCAAAGAGCTGTTGGTTCCCGGTTTCCGATGCCAATGACTCTGAGAATGTCCGAAGATAGGTCGCCCGAGGATCCACGGCCTTGTACACGCGGTGTCCAAAGCCGGGCACCTTGTCCTTGTTGGCTAGGCACTCCATGACAAATGGCTCGACCGCGTCGAGCGTGCCAAGCTTCTGAAGCATCCGCATGACTCGCTCATTGGCCCCGCCATGAAGCGGCCCGCGAAGCGTTCCTACGGCCGCAGACAGGGCTGAGTACATATCACTCTCTGTACCAACAACCACCATTGTGGCAAAGGTCGAAGCGTTGATGCCGTGGTCGGCATGAAGCACAAGGCACACATCAAGCGCGTGGGCGCTGGTCGCTCCTGGAACTTCACCATTGAGCATGTGCAGGAAACTGGTGGCGATATTTTCTGAGGCATCGGGGGCAATGAAGTCCAGCCCTCGTCGGCGACGATCAAAGTTGGCGATGATGGCCGGGGTAGCGGCCAGAATGCGAATTGCCTTCTTGACCTCTGCTTCGGGCGTCGTCAGGTCGCAATCAGGGTCGTCAAAGGCCAAGGCCGCCATCATCGACTGCAGCATGTGCATCGGGGGCGCCTCAATGGGAACCTCCGCAAGCATCTTCCAAAGACCCTCTGACAGGTCGTAGCAGCTGCGAATTTCAGCGGTGAATGAGGCCAACTCTTCAGCGGTGGGCAGGCGGTCGTACCACAACAGATAGCAGGTCTCCTCAAAGGTCGAGTGTCGTGCCAGCGTGTCGATGTCGATCCCGACATACTCCAAAACACCCTTGAGGCCATCGATATAGGACTTGGTCGACTCACCAATGATGGTGTGATCCAGTCCCTTGTCCATGGTCATCGTTGCCGTTGCGTCAGCCATTTTCTGCGGTCTCCCAAGGGATAAATGCTCACCGCGTCCACCCCTGAACGCGAGCCGATCATTCTACACCAAGCAGAACCTCTGCAGAGCCTCTCTCGCGAGGCCTGGGCTCTACACTGCCCGAACGATGTTCATTCTGCTTGGAACGGACACGCCGCTGCGGCGGCGCCCCCTCGTCACCGAGGCGCTGATCATTCTGATGCTCGCGGCCTATTTGGCCGTGCTGGTCATCGGCGTGTCTAATGAGGACATGGCCCGCCAAATGCTCGATGGCATGGCTCTGGCACAACGCGACTTCCAGTGGTGGCAACCGGTCACCTATCTCTTCGCCCACGACAACCCGTTACTGGGCGGCGACGAACACCCGCTCTGGCGGTTGCTGCATCTCGGGTTCAACCTCATGGGACTCTGGGTCTTTGGCAGCACTGTGGAAGACCGCATCGGCCGCGGAGCCTTTGTGGTCTTTGCACTCCTTGGCGGCATCGTGGCCGGGCTCGCGCACGCATGGTCCTCCCCCGCCCCGGTCATCGGAGCCAGCGGCATGGTCGGGGCGCTCGCCGGTGGGTTCATCGTGCTTCGACCACGATGCAAAATCCGCACGCTGATCATCTTTATTCTGATCCGAATCTGGATGGTGCCCGCCCTGTGGATCCTTGCGTTTTGGATCATGATGGATCTGATTGGATGGGCTGGCTTGAGCAGCAGCCCCGTCGCCCACGTCGCGCACTTGGCGGGTTATCTCTGGGGCGCTGCCACGATGGTGCTCCTGCTTCTGGCTCGCATCGTCATGCCGTACGATGACGATTTACTCAGACAGTTCAAGCAGTGGCGACGACGACACATATTCAAACAGGTCGTGCATGCCCAGCAACACGCCACACGCAAGCCTGCAGCCAAGACGACCACAACCAAGCCGAGCCCAGGAAGCGAGGCCATCGCACACATCCGATCCTTGCTTGCAGCGGACGATCTCGAAGCTGCGGCAGGGGCATGGGCCACACTGGCCGCCAAGGACACGACAGCCGTACTGGGCCGACGCCAACAATTGCAACTGGCCAATTACTTGCAAGCATCAGGCGACCGAATGGCCGCCGCGGAAGCCTACCAACGGTTCCTAACAGAACACGCCCGCGCTCCGGAAGTCGGCGAAGTACGCCTCCTGCTGTGCGTACTGCTGGTTCGATTTCTCGGACGAGGGGCCGAGGCGATTCCCCTGCTACAGGCCGCCATGAAAGGCTCGCTCGACCAGCGCCGTGCCGCCCTTGCTCAAACACTCTTGACCGAGGCCACCACCGCATGAGGCCACCCCTCGCTTGGAACGACCCTGCACCGGGCCCCACCCGCATCAAGATCTGCGGCCTCACCGAGGAGTCACATGTGCACGCCGCCATCGAGGCGGGTGCTCATGCCATTGGACTGGTCCTGGCCGACCGATCACCTCGACAGATCACCCCCGATACGGCGATGCGACTTTCCCAAGTGGCCGCCGGGCACATCGCCACCGTGACGCTTCTGGTCAATCCAACTGATGTGTGCCAAGTTGCCAGTCAATGGGTGCAATTGCATGGGGCAGAATCGGTCGAACTGGCCGAGTCGTTCCATCGCACCACGCCCACCATCAAAGCCGTCGCCTGGACCGATGCCCAAAGACTTTTAGACTGGGACCGATGCGAAGCGGTCGATCGTCTGCTCGTTGATGGCGCACACGGTGGCGGTGGCGAACCCTTCGATCATGCAGCACTGACACCCGTTCGTCCCCAAATCCGCACGCCCTTGGTCGTCGCTGGCGGACTGACGCCTGACACTGTTGGCAAGGTCATCGAATTGCTCAGCCCTTGGGGCGTGGATGTCAGCAGCGGCGTGGAATCAAGCCGGGGCGTCAAGGACGAAGAATTGATCCACGCCTTTTGCAAAGCCGTCCGCGATCAGGATGCGGCATCAGGCTGAGCCACTGAACCCTTTTCCTTGAGCACCAATGTGATGCCCTCGATGTGAAGCGTGGCGTCGATCGCCTTGGTCATATCCCACAAGGTCAGCGCCGCTACCGACACGGCGGTGAGAGCCTCCATCTCCACTCCGGTACGGGAAGTCACCGTGGCCGACGCTTCGACTCGAAGCCGGTCATCGGCTGATCGTTCAAACTGAACGTCCACGTGATCCAGTGGAATCGTGTGGCACAGCGGAATGAGGCGATCCGTTGACTTGGCCGCCTGAATGCCAGCAAGTCGGGCCACCGCCAGTGCCTCACCCTTGGGCAAGTCGCCACGCATCAGCCGATCGAGCGTGTCAGGAGCGGCAACGAAGAAGCCCTCGGCTACCGCCCGACGTGGGACCACAGACTTAGAAGAAACATCCACCATGGTCGCCCGGCCAGTGGAATCGATATGAGTGAGTTCGTGTGTCATGCCTCAGAAGCCTCCGCTGCGTTACAGGTCGTAGATAGATCTTCTCCGGCAACCTGCGCCGCGTCTACCCAAGTCGAGTGAATGCTCGCAGTTGTGATATCCCCAAGGGGGTCGCCGTGCCAGATGACAAAATCCCCCTGCCCGCCCACTTGCATCGCTGCAGGAAGCCCAATGGCCTCAGACGCATCGATCGTAGCAGCCCGCAGGGCGACATCAGGCGACAAACTCTGCGAGGCGTGAAAGGGTTTGCCGTGTTGATCTTCGCCCGTGATGGCCGCCCGCAAAGTCAGCAGCGGATCCGCCGACACGATGGGCCAATCCGTGCCTAGAGACAGCCTCGCCCCAGCCCGAACCATGTCCGCCATCGGAAGCACCCACGAAGAACGCGTCTGACCAAGCCTCAACTGAGTCATGTCGGCATCCACCGCCCGATGGGTCGGCTGAATACTCACGCGGATGCCCCCAAGCAGTTCCAAGTCCTCGGGCGACACGACCTGGCAGTGTTCCAGCGTGCCATGCAATGCATCGGGCACCGCGGCAAGTAGCGATGCAGCGCGTCCCACAGCGGCGTCTCCAATGGCGTGAATCACCGGCGAGAGACCATGCTCAACAACCTGCTGACACCACTCTTGGTCCTGATCGTGCAACGCATGCTCTAACCAATCACCCCGCACACCAGGCGTATCGTGGTAGTCCGTGCGCAACCTCGCTGTTCGTGACCCGAGCGTTCCATCAAAGAATGATTTGCACCCAGTCAATCGCAAGCGGTCGGTATTGCCAACGCCCTCGTGCCAATCAAAGCGAAGCGGGCATACTCGATCGAGTTGCACCAGCGACATTCGAAGTGGCAGCAAATCTGCAAGCGGCAGGATGTCTCGTTCGATGTCGCACTGGTATTCCATCGCACGCACCGAGGTGATTCCACGCTGCACCAAATGGTCGGCTCCACGCCGCAGAGCTTCGCCTCGCTGAGCATCATCCAATTCGGGCACCACTGGCTGCATCCACTTCCAAGCCGCCGCCTCGGCCAGCCAGCCGTCAAGACAACCATCGCGGTCCCGGCCCACATGACCGCCAGCGGCCGCCACCACCTCATCGCTTGGAAGCGACAGTTTCTTGAGCACCGCGCTGTTGACCACTGCGGCATGCCAGTCGCAGCGCCAGCACACCACCGGGCGATCGCCCGCTGATGCAAGCCAACTGCGATCAGGCCGAGCCTGCCCAGGCCAGTTGAATTCATTCCACCCACTGGCAATGAGCCACTGCGATGGCGGCAAGTTGGCATGGGCTGCTTCGATAGCCCCCTCAAATGCTTCGCGACTGTCCACCGCTGAGAGATCCACGTGAAGCAGCGTCTGCCCACCAAGGGTCAAGTGCAAGTGCGCATCAACCAACCCCGGTGTCAGGACTCGCCCCTCAACATCCAGTGCACGCACACCATCACGGAGCGAGGCATTGGACGGATCGATGGCCTGCACACGACCGTCCGTGATACGAACCACCGACGGAACGGCCCTAGCTCCCTCACCGGTCCAGACTCGCGCATTAAAGAGATCTATCGTGGTCATGCAGGTCCCTCGTACTCTGCAGAGCTGCCGTGGCGACCGAAGAGGAGGTGATGCCGGCCGTGTCGAAGATGCCGCCTCGCAGCCTCGGCGAGACGTAGCCGCC
>CAZGFN010000038.1:12925-24364 GCA_964524945.1 uncultured Isosphaeraceae bacterium | reverse complement strand
CTTGCCTTTGTTTGTCGGCCAGCGCGACACCTTGCATGGAACGAATCGAGTCTTCTTCTTGACCCCTCCACGACTGCCATTTGGCCAACTCATCTGTTCCAGGAACCTGCAGCGGCGTGCTGCATGTCGGGCACACTGTGTTGCTTCCCGCATCTGATAGAGGTGCATGGAGTTTGAGATTGCAGGCGGTGCACAGGAAGGTCACCGATGGCTTGCGTCCCTCAATGCCCTTGATTTTGTAGTCCATATCAATCCTCCGTACGGTGTATGCGCAGCGTACTTGAGGAACGGGCCTACTTTCCAACACAGAATGACGAGAAAACGAGGCCAAGTACATCATCCGGTGGCACTTCTCCGGTAATGGCGCCAATGGCATCGAGCGCATGCCGCAATTCGGCGGCAATCTCCTCAGGTCGGCTTGGGCCACTTGTGCTGCGATCTTGAGATATCACCTCGCTGGCGGCATTCAATCGGGCAACCGCATCGAGTAAGAGCCCCCGCTGGCGATGTGTGCATACAAGGCGGTTGCTCCAAGACGACGACTGTTCGTTGGTCAGTGCCAAGTCAATGAGCGATGCCAATTGAGCGAGATCATCTAGTGAGTCAGCGTGCGCGTGGAGGTCCACCGTCGGCCGGAGTTCCGACAAATCGCGTTTGGTGGCAATCTCCAGAGCTGCCTCGGGGGATGGCACCCATTGATTACATGGTGCACACCACACCACTAAGTCAGCCTCCTGCTGCGCACCAGCGGCGACTAGGGTTGTCGTGGACTCGTCACCTGGCGTATCGACGAGCAGGATCAACCGGCCACTTGGCAGCGTGCACGATTCAACAATTGCATCGCGAGTCGTTCCGCGGGAAGCATTCACGAGAGCTCGCGTCTGACCAAGCAACGCGTTGAACAGGGTTGACTTACCGGCATTGGCTGGCCCACGGAACACAACCCGTGGTCTGCTCTCTGGTGGTTCATCCCCTCGCGTACTGTTGCCGGTGGCCTCCAGTGATTCCACGCACCCATTGAGCCGCTGGCGCAATTCTGACACGGGAATCATGACCACATCTTCTTCATCGCTGAAATCGATTCCTGATTCAACCAAAGCAAGAATTTCAGCGATGGATCTTGAAACTGGTTGCACGAGTGTGTGCATGGCCCCATGCATGGCGTGTCGAGCGGCAGCCAGATCATCAGCGGATTGCGCGGCAATGACTGATGCGATGGACTCAGCTTCATCGAGAGGGATGCGCCCGTGGCACCACGCGCGGTAGGTGAACTCTCCGGCAATCGCATGTCGGGCAGGCAACCCGCGCGTGCGAGCGGACTCAATCAGTGCTTCAACAATGCGTTGCAGAAGCAGGGGGTTGCCCGTTATTTGAATTTCAACAACGTGTTCAGTGGTGAAAGACCGTGGGGCTGGCATTGACAGCACAATTGCTGGTAGATCGATGGATTCGATCTGCAGACGTGTCGGGGCGACACCCCGGATGTCACAGGACACGTTATTCACATGTGGTCCAACGATATGGGCCGCATCTGGCCCACTGAGCCGAATGAGTCCACGCGGCGAAGCGCCGGGAGGTGAGGACAGTGCGATGATGGTGCTCTCGAGGTCTATTCGCAGGCCCCTTTGGCGCGGCGCTACTTACGCTTTTTGAAACTGCTCGGCTTGCTCTTGTTCTTTTGTTGCTGCCGTCGCTGCATCATTTTCGCATAGGCGCGGGCTTGTGGGTCTTTGGAAGACCGCCCTTCTCGCTCTGGCATACCAGCACGTTTTTTAGTTGGTGTCACGTCGAGATCCATTGCCTCGACTTCTTTGCGGATGTGGCGGCTTTCTAGAATGCCGATGCTGCTGGATGTGAGGATGTACAGCGTCAATCCAGACGGGGCGCTGTATAGCATCACCGGGAAGAGCACAACCATCATGACCCGCATGATCTTCTGTTGCGTTTCCTGCTCGGGAGACATGCTTGTCGAAGGTGTCATGTACTTCTGTTGAATGAAGAAGATCACGCCCATCAGAATGGGAAGCAGGTTGATGCCAGTGACATTCCAGAGCAAAAATTGGAATGGTTCAGGCGATTCCCAGAAGAAGTGATCTGGTGATGCGAGGTCTGCAAGGAATGGCCAGCCCCAGAAGTCCTGAAAAAGACCCCAGAATGCAGGTTGCTGTCGAAGATCAAAGGAGAAATACAAGGCCGCGTAGAGGGCCACCCATATGGGCATCTGTAAGAACATTGGCAGGCACCCAAGCATTTGTAGTGGGTTAATGCCATGCTCACGGAAGAGCTTCATCTGCTCTTCTTGCATCTTCTTCTTATCGTCACCACACTTCTTGCGAAGGCGGTCCATTTCTGGCTTGAGCCGTTGCATCTGCCGGCCGAACTTTTGCATGCCCATCTGGCTGCGTCGTGTGATCGGATGCAACAGTGTTCGTACGCACAACACAAGCAAAATGATCGCTACACCCCAGTCAAAGACCACCCAGTGGTCAAAGAACGCAAGCACGGCCAACAGGAAATGCGCCAGCCACTGGAATGTACAGATGGCGCAGAAACTCGACATCTGATACAGGATCAACCCTCGCATATTGAGCGCTTTGTACGGCTGCTCATTTGTGAGAATCGACATCTCAAGTGGTCCAGCGTAGATACCCATCGATAGCGACTTGGTGTGCCCCGCCTTGAGTGTTGCCGCTGGGGCCATGCTCGCGGGCCAGGCCAAGCCGGTCAGCACAATTGGCTGCCCATTAAGTTCAGAAGAGAACCGCGTGATTTCGCCAACGGTTGATGCAAAGTTGACTTCACCTTTCCCGTCTGCACTTAGGAGCGGATGAATCGCCATGGCGAAGTAGCGATTCGTTGAAGCGAACCACGAGAGCTCAAGGCCTTCACGCTGTGCCAATTCACTTGGCCACAACACATACGAGTCCGATTCGCTTGTGACGGAACTGAGTTCAATTACGAGCGCTCCATCGGCGACGACACCAGCTAATCGATCTGGGTCGGTTTCTTGTCCCAGCAAATACCCGAAGCGAAAGCGGCGGCGATCCATGTACCGACTTCGATCCGGGTTGAGATTTGGCGGACCATATTGCGTCCACCGGATCTGCATGTCAGCCTTCGTGAGATTGACAATCCGCTGTTCCAGCGTGAGATCCCATTGATCCAGTGTCCACACGCGCTCGATGCGAGCGACGGTCTGATCTTGCGCGTTGATGACTTCGGCCACGAATTGGCCTGGCGATTCTGATTTCCAAATCAGCCCACCTTCGACTCCCTCGATCATCAAGGGCAGTTCAGTGGAATCGATGGTCAGGCTGCGAGCTGCAAGCAGTGGAATTGTTCTGAGCACACCACCCATGGGAATCTGCGTCTGGGTCGCCAAGATGTGCCGCTGGTCTTCGGCGGGCAGTTCTACGCCCGCCGTGTCACCCTTGGCCTTGGCGGCGAAGTATTGGCTTGCTTGGCGGCTTGCTCGGGCCGTCGCCCAGATATCTGCACATGGAAGCGACACGATGCCCGCACCGCTGCGGCTGAATTGCACTTGCAATTTGGCCGCGTTGGGGGTGTCGAGCCCACCAAGCATTGGCAGCGTGTCACCAGACTGGCTGGCTGGCCACTGACGCATCCGCAGGCCCTCAAGGCTAGCGTCCTTGGTTGGCGCAACGGTTGCAGCCACTGTTGTGGAGTGATCCGCTGGCGTCGCTGCTGGGAGTGCGTCTGCAGAGTCGTCGGGCGTGGATGGTGTGGGGGATGCCTGGGACGCCGGGGCGGTATCGACGGCCGTGGTTTGGGCCGTTGCTGCTGGGGCATTGGTCGTCTCAGCGGTGTCGTCAGGCCCGCCCCGCTGGCTCCTAGGCGCTGTCCACACCAGGGCGATCACTAGGACGATGATGAGTCCAACAAAGAGCGGCACAATGCGCCGTAACCGCACGGCGGCCTGTTTTCGTGGGTCGTTGGAGCCACTCCGTTGGGTTGCCATCAATCAGCGACCCTCGCGGAGTCGATCGCCAAGCCAATTGCTTAGTTTGGGGATTGCGTAGATCTTTTCAACCACGGAATTGACGTCGTACTCGAGCCGGAAGAACTCAATGGTCTTGGACTCGTCATCCAAGATGGCATAACTGGCTCGTGGATCCAAATCACGTGGTTGTCCAACGCTTCCGGGGTTGATAATGCACCGCTCTTCGTCAGTGAGTTTCCACGTGGCATTGTCCATGTCTCCGGGCCCATAGAACTCCGGCTCATCAGTGAAGACGCCAGGCACATGGGTGTGCCCGACGAAGCAGTATTGGGGGACTTGTTCAAAGATCTGCTTCATCTTGACCGGCGAGTTGATTGCGTCGTCGGGGAAGATGTACTCGTTGATCGGTCGTCGGGGCGATCCGTGGACGCAGAGAAAATCACCAAAGATGGTTCGCACACGAAGTCGACCCAGCACATCCCACCGTCGGGCGGCGGCCTTGTCATCTTCCTCAAGTTCCAACTGCTCACGCGTCCAATAGGCGGCCAGTTCTGCAGCGGAATTGAAATTCGTTGGCTCGTAGAGTGCCCCGTAATCGTGATTGCCCATCAGTGACCAGACGCATCGCTCTGACACGAGGTCGACGCAGGCCACTGGGTCGGGGCCATAGCCAAGTGTGTCGCCCAGACAGATGATCTGGTCGACTCCACGGACATCGATGTCGGCCAGAACGACCGTCAATGCCTCGAGGTTGCCATGGATGTCACTGATCAGTGCCGTTCGCACAGTGGGGGAGTCCGTTGAGAAAGGGGGAGAAACGAGGATGCTATGGGCAGGGTTCGACGGGCGTCAACGACTAGGAATCCCCAATTACCAAGGCAGGGTCGCTTGGTGCCCAATTCTCAATCCCCATCGGGCACAACGCCCTTCAGGCGGGCGGTCATCCTCGGGGCGGGGTGCCCAGTAGAATGCCCGCCCCTTTGGGACTTGGCCTTCCTGATCACACCCTGAAACGCCTTTTTGGCGGGAGTTTACACGTGGCATCGGATACCCATTTTGACCTCATCGTCATTGGTGGCGGCCCTGGCGGCTACGTAGGTGCCATTCGAGCCGCCCAGTTGGGCATGAAAACAGCCATCATCGAGCGCAACAAACTCGGCGGCGTGTGTTTGAACTGGGGCTGCATTCCCAGCAAGGCCCTGCTTCACAATGCCGAGTTGTGGTCCGAGGCGGTCACCCACGGCCAGAAGTGGGGCATTCATTTTGAGGGTGTCACGCAAGACTGGTCTGCAGTGATCGCTCGTAGCCGGGGTGTGGCCGACAAGCTCAACAAAGGTGTGGGCTATTTGATGAAGAAGAATGGCATCACGCACGTGCAGGGGCATGCCCGAATCACCTCCGGTCGCAGTGGAGCGTCACCGTGTTCCGTTGAGGTGCTCAAGGCGGATGAGGATTATTACCACGGCGTTGGCAGCGAAGTTCAACAGACGATCACTGCCGATCGAGTCATGGTGTGCACCGGCGCCGCGCCCTGCGAACTTCCGTTCGCGCCATTCGATCACACTCGCATTATTAGCAGCCAGGACGCCATGGTGCTTCCGGAACGACCTGAGCGATTGATTGTCGTGGGAAGTGGCGCTATTGGGATGGAGTTCGCCTACTTCTACAACGCGATGGGCTCAAAGGTCACGGTCATCGAAATGGTCGATCGCATTTTGCCCATTGAGGACGAAGATGTTTCCAAAGAGGCGCTGAAGCTGTTTCGCAAGCAGGGCATCGACTTCAAACCATCGCATGTGACCAAAGCCATTGAGTGCACTGATGATGGCGTAAAGTGTCTCGTGGCGCCCGCCGGCGATGAGAATAAGACTGAGACCATCGAGGGCGACGTTGTACTGGTCGCCATCGGCGTGCAGGGCCGATACGACGGACTCTTTGCGGATGGCTTGAATATTGAAACCGATCGGGGCTACCTGAAGGTTCCACACAAAGACATCGAGTCGCCAACCTACGAGACGAACATCTCAGGTGTGTATGCCACTGGCGACATCATTGGCCCGCCATCATTGGCACATGTGGCAAGCGAAGAGGCCATGACCTGCGTGGAACGAATGGCCGGACACCACACACTTGGAGTGGACTACAAGTCCATTCCAGGCTGTACCTACACTAGTCCACAGATCGCCTCGGTGGGCATGACCGAACAGGCGGCGCGAGATGCTGGCAACGAACTCAAAATTGGTCGCTTCCCGTTGACGTCACTTGGCAAAGCAATCGCCACAGGCGCCGCCGAAGGGTTTGTCAAGATCATCGCAAGTGAACCCTATGGAGAAATTCTCGGCGCACACATCATCGGCAAGGATGCATCTGAGTTGATTCACGAGTTCTGCCTAGCGATTCGTCTCGAAGCGACCGCCGAGGACATTATTTCGACCATGCATGCGCACCCGACCATGGCCGAGGCACTGCACGAAGCGGCGCTGGATGTGGAAGGGCGCATTCTCAACGCCTGACGACCGACTGCTTGCTTAGGAAGGAAGTAGCCGTCCGGTGATGACGGGCTGAAGGGGCCAGTCGGCCGCTGTACTTCGTAGGTCATCAAGGGTGACGGCATTGATGCGTTCGAGTTCTTCATCAAGCGATGTGTGCTGACCGATTGTCGTGAGCATGCGTCCAAGCCGCTGCATGCGGCCTCCGGGTAATTCCGAGTGCATGGTGACGCCGGTGCGAATCATTGCTCGTGCCATGTCGAGGTCCTTCTGCCCGACCGAACCAACAAGTTCACTGGTGGTTTGGCGAAGCACAGATTCAACATGATCGACTTTGTCTGGGTCACACACGGCCCAAGATGCAAACTGCCCGCACCGGTCGTGCCCGTCGTATTCAGCAAATGCCTCTTCGGCATGGCCAGGGTCAACCAGTGCCCAGTGCAGGCGAGATCCATCACCTCGGCCGAGAATCCAAGTGAGAATCGATGCGGGGTACCGGCGAGCATCTTGCAGAGGTGGTGCTGGCGCAATGGTCATGAGATACGCACCCGACACACGATCACTGGTCATGGTGAATTCACCATCTGAGTGTGACATCTCATGAGCGCTTCTCGACACACTAGTTCTTGGCCAGTGACCACATCGATCGGCAATCTGCGACACGACGTCTTCAAAATCCAACTGTCCAGCGACGGCCAGCACCATCCCATCGGCGCCATACCGATGCGCATGCCAGTCACGCATGACAGAAGGTGTGATGGCGTTGACGGTTTCAACGGTGCCAAGGACGCGGTGCCCCATCGGATGGTTTCCGAAGTACTCACCACTGACGCGTTCCCACAACTGCCAGAAGGGTTGATCTTCATACATAGCGATTTCTTCGATGATGACGTGGCGTTCATCCTCAAGATCATCGTCACGCAGTGCCGGTTGCATCAGTTCTGACAGCAGATCGATTCCATTGGACAATACTCCAGGCAATCCATGTGCATGAAAGGCAGTAATTTCGTGCGACGTCCAGGCGTTGTGGTGCAGGCCCAGTTCGTCAAAGGCTTCGTCAAATGCTTCGCCGCTGCGGTCCTGGGTTCCTTTGAACACCATGTGCTCAAGAAAGTGGCTAATTCCCATGTATTCAGAAGGCTCATCGCGTGCGCCACTTCGAACAAAGAAGCCCGCCGCGGCGGTTTCTGCAGCGGGATCAATTTCGGCGCTGATACGCAGTCCGTTTGGAAGTTCATGCTCACGATAGGTCACAGTCATGGGCGCATCCTACACATCGGCACTGTGTTCCTCTCTGATGCGATCGATCAGTGCAGGCACACCTTCTTGAAGTGACCTGAGCGCAGCAGTGAGATCCCACTCCTGATGAGCGCGGTCACCAGTCGTGTTGGAGATACTGCGAATTTCAATAGCATCGCAGCCGAGCATGGTTGCTGTGTGGATCACCGCGGCGCCCTCCATGGCCTCGGCAGCGCATCCGGTTCGGTCCGAAATCATCTCAGCGGCCTCGTTGGTTCCTGAGCATGTGGCGACCGTTGCGATGTCACACATTGGCACAGCGTCCGCAAGGCGGCGGACCAACATCGGGCTGCAGGGCACTGCGTTGCCTTCAAATTCACCAAGAGGAAACCCAAGAGAGGTCATGTCTTGCCAGCCTTGGGGCGTGATGATGCCCTCCTCGGCATACCAGCAGTGGCAGGCCGCAACGAGGTCGCCGATCCGAAGATCACTACCAGGCAGGACGCCCGCAACACCTACCGACAGGACACATTGAAACGGCCCAAGTGCCAGTGATGCCCTGACGGTCGTGGCCGCGGCATTGGTTCGACCAATTCCAGACACAACGACCTCATCTATGCCCGCTTTACGGATTGCATCCGCCTCACTCTGAACGGCTGTGACCGCAAGAATTTTCATGACACGCGGGGGGCGCCCGGCCCGGTCAATCGCCGCATGAGCAGCGTGGTCAAGTCTGGAAGTAGCACTGTTTGCTGGTGAGTCATGTCGAGGTCTTTAACGACGACTTGGCCATCACTGAGTTCATCACCAAGAATGACCGCCATTCGCGATCGATGCTGTGTCGCTTCACGCAATTGTTTACCTACGTTGCGGGTGGCTTTCCATGTGTGTCGAACATGTAAGCCCGCGTCGCGGAGTGAAGTCGCAAGTGGAACCATGGCAGACTCAGCCGCATCGGAACCCGAGGACACTAGAAATACATCTGGCCGCTCAAGCAATGAAGCGTGCCCATCTTCGTCGCCGAGTAGTCCACGATCCTTCAAGAGCAAGGCAAGCACCACATCGCCCATGCCAAACCCACAGGCAGGTACTGCCGAACCACCGAAGAGTTCCACAAGGTGGTCATACCGACCACCTCCAGCGATGGCGCGATACACGCCTTTGGCATCGTGGATTTCCCACACGGTGCCTGTGTAGTACGCAAGGCCGCGGACGATACCCAGATCCCAATCACAGAAGGGCAGCAGCCCGCGGCGATCAAGTTCCTCGGACAGGGCCGCGAGGTCGTCCATCGACTTGGCTGGAAGGCCGTGCTTGGTCGCCAGTTCGGCAGGTGCGTGTTGGGCGCTGCAATTCGATGCCGCAATGGCATCGAGTTTCGCAACGGCACTGCTATCAAGACCAATGTCAGCGGCTTGTTGTGCAAAGACTTCGGGTGGAAGTTTGTCGCGTCGGTCAACCAATGCGAAGGCGTCGCCAACCCGGTCATCAGGGACGCCCAGCGCGGCAAACATGCCCGCAGCGGCCCCGCGGTGGCTGATGCGGACGCGAATATCATCCGCCGTCAACCCAAGACCCCGAAGCGCTGTGATCGCTACGGCGACGACCTCGGCATCAGCTGCTGGTGAGTTGATGCCTAGTAGATCTACATTCCATTGCCGGTGCTCGCGAAGGCGTCCTTTCTGTGGACGTTCGGCCCGGAAGAGATCCGGAATCGCAAACCACTTGGTGGGAGTGCTCAGGGAGCGGCCGCGTGAGGCGGCCATTCGTGCCAGTGTTGGGGTGAACTCGGCTCGCAGCGCGTAGTCGGTGTCACCACCGGCTCGGTTGAAGGAGAACAACTCACTGACAATGCCATCACCACTCTTGATGGTGTACAACTCAAGGTGTTCGAACGTGGGCCCATCGATTTCATCAAACCCATGGCGGACGGAGGCGGATCGCCATGCACGCTCGAGATGGCGACGAACGGCCAGATCTTCGGGGAAGAAGTCGCGTGTGCCCTTGGGAGCCTGAAAGACGTGCGTTGAAGCGGCCATGATCCACAGAAGGCTACCGGAAAGCGCCGCAATGAGCGTGCGTGGTACCGTGGTCATGATGGATGGCACCGTGGTGATGCTGCATGGGCTGGGGTGTACCCACAGATCGATGGCTCGGTTGGAGTCACGGATCTTGGCCGCTGGGCGCCCGACACTCAACATCAGGTATCCATCACGTCGTTTGCCAATTGATGGACTCGCCCACTATGTGGCCCAGGCCATCACCGAGGCGGTGCCTGCTGGGCCGCTGCTTGCGGTCACGCACTCGATGGGGGGCATCATTCTTCGGCATCTTGCAGACGACTTTGATTGGCGCGGGTGCGTGATGCTTGGACCACCCAATCAATCCAGCGAACTGGCCCGATTGACGATTCGCATTCCCTTTGTGCGATCGGTGATGGGGCCGGCGTGCCGGGATCTGGCCAGTCCACCGGATTGGCCGGATCCACCCCAACCATGTGGACTGGTGATTGGTACTGCGGGCGTGACGTGGAACAATCCGCCGGCTTGGCTGGGCAAGGTTGGTCGCGTGTTTGGACCCGACGAAGTGCATGATGGCACGGTGAGCGTGTCCGAAGTGATGCACGATGCCGCGACTGATGTTGCGATGGTGCATGTTGGACACACGGTCATGATGAACCACCCGGATGTCATCAATCTCGTGCTGCGTTTTCTGGACACAGGGAACTTTGGAACAACCGGCAAGGATCGGGTGAGTGTCGAAGCAGTCAAGCCAATCGGGTCGTTGGCGGTGGGCTAACGATCGACCGGTGTGGCATCGATATGATCAGGGCCACCGTGTCGTCGTCAGGCGATCTGTTGCGAAACTCATGTGTGGCAGCCCATTCATTTTTCGTCGCATTAGCAGCACACCCTGCGTGTAAGCACAGAACTGGTTTCGGTATCAGGCGATCAGTCGCATGGACCAAAGTTGCCGATGACCATCAGGACGTCATCGATGTCCACCATGCCGTTGGCGACACAGATTGCGTTGCCGACCATGGTCATAGAACCGCCGTTGGTGAACTCGCCGAGTCCAGCGAGCGAACCACCTGACATGATGACCGTATCACCGTTGAGCATGATGTCTCCACTATCACAGCGATATTCGATACCAGCGCCACTTCGGACGAATTCGGACGACGGTCCCCCCCTCAGAGATCCAAATACAGATTCATCCGCTTTTTTCGAGTTCATTTTGAACGTGCACCGCCCCAGGGGGTCAAATAACAGGGTTTTTGAAGGTCGCGGGATCATTGTCGTCAAGGCGATGTGATTTGTAAGACCCTTTGCAGAAATGATTTACGACTAAATTTATTGGGTACACGCGGTCTTCTGTGGCTGAACATGAGGGATCTGCCCGATAGCAACCACTCAGGTACGGGCATGCCGTCTTGGTGGCGGCTACGCCCTCGCGACCACAGGTCAGCGGGCCGGCAAGGAGGTCGGTTCGCCGAGGAGACATGCAGCATGAATGCTATGACAACGATTAAGGGCTGGGCACGAGAACTCATTGATCTCTCGTTGCTCTTTATCGCCGTAGGAGTGGTCGTCCAGATCATCTTCGGCAAGGATGACAGTTGGTACTTCGGTGGCATCACCGAAAGACTGATGGGCTTCATCAACGAACTTGGCCAAGGCGGCTTCGTCGGGCTGATCGCCCTTCTGGTGATCATCTACGTATTCTCGAAGCGCGGCGCCTGAATAGGCG
>CAZGFN010000038.1:10347-12825 GCA_964524945.1 uncultured Isosphaeraceae bacterium | reverse complement strand
GGCGCCTGAATAGGCGAACGAATTCAAAGCAACCGCCCGCCTCTCCATTAGGCGGGCGGTTGTCGTTTTAAGCGTCCCGGTTCAGGGCACCGAGGTCTTACCACTCCGGACCGGACATATACCGCCCGAATACATCGGCCATTGCTTGGACCATCTCACCCATGGTGCAGCCGGCTAGCGAGGCGTCGATGAGCGAGGGCATGACGTTGTCGTTGTTCTTGGCTGCTTGGCGGACGGCGTCGATCGCTGTGGTAACTCCATCATCGTCTCGTCGAGTCTTGAATTCGGCCAATCGAGTGCACTGCGTTTCTTCCACATCGTGGGGGATTTGCAGAATGTCGACCTGTTTGTCTGCATTGCCGTCCGTGAACGCATTCACGCCGACGATGATACGGTCGCCCGCTTCCATCTCTTGTCCAAACCGATAACTTGCTTCAGCAATCGAGCGGCGGAAGTAGCCCTTGTGAATGCCTGACACGACGCCGCCCATGTCGTCGATCTCGTGAATTATCGCATTTGCGTCCTGCTCCATGCGATCGGTAAGGGCTTCGACGTACCAACTGCCACCAAGTGGATCGACCGTACGGGTTACGCCAGTCTCTTCATTGAGAATTTGCTGTGTTCGCAGTGCCACGCGGACACTGGTTTCGGTCGGCAATCCCAGTGTTTCATCCATGCTGTCGGTGTGCAGGCTCTGACATCCACCCAACACGCCGGCCATCGCTTGGTAGGCAACGCGGACAATATTGTTGAGCGGCTGCTGTTCGGTCAACGAACAACCCGCCGTTTGCACATGCGTGCGCATGAGCAGTGAGCGATCGTTCTTGGCCCCAAAGCGTTCCTTCATGGCATGGGCCCAGATGCGCCGTGCGGCCCGCAATTTGCAGATCTCCTCAAAGAACTCGTTGTGAGCGTTAAAGAAGAATGAGAGCCGCGGCGCGAACGTGTCCACATCCATGCCCCGCTTGATCGCCTCCTCCACATATTCCATGCCGTCACGAAGTGTGAAGGCGAGTTCTTGTGTGGCACTTGAACCCGCTTCTCGAATGTGGTACCCGCTGATCGAAATGCTGTTCCATTTGGGAAGTTGCTGCGTGGCATACTCAATTGTGTCGACGACGAGTTTGACTGAGGCTTCTGGTGGGTAGATGAACTCGTTCTGGCTGTGGAATTCCTTGAGGATGTCGTTCTGTAGCGTGCCCCCAAGCGTGGCGGGATCGATGCCTCGCTGCTTGGCCATGGCGATGTACATCGCCCAGATCACACACGCCGGACCGTTGATTGTCTGGCTGACAGTGACCTCATCAACCGGGATATCGGCATACAGCCGGTGCATGTCTTCGATCGTGTCGATAGCCACGCCGCATCGGCCGACCTCACCGAGACTCAGTGGATCATCGCTGTCGCGTCCCATCAGGGTTGGGAGGTCAAATGCTGTAGATAGGCCGGTGTTGGTGCCTTTGGAATTCTCAAGGAGGTACTTGAATCGTGCGTTCGTGTCGTCGGCGCTGCCAAAGCCAGCGAACTGCCGCATCGTCCATCCCCGCGTGCGATACATGCCTGGATGCACACCGCGGGTGTAGGGGAATAGGCCTGGTTCACCGATACGTTCATTGACTTGGCCAGGATTTCCCGGGGCCGTCGTCTCGATTTGATCCGGACCATACAGGCGGTCTATGACATATCCCGAGAGGCTGACGGTAGCGGGATCGGCTGAGCCAGTCGTGGGTGTTGTGGTGGAGGGGGAGTTGTCAGCGTTGGTCATGTGGATTGCCTTGCGATGGATGGGCCAATCCACATTTTAGCATAGCAGTAGGCCAGTTCATCACCCTGGCGGTATCGGCTTGTCGGTCGCAGTGGGCTTGGCGGACTGATCAGGCTCCGAATCGGGATTGTCGGCCTCAAGCAGGTCAATCGGGGGATTGGCTGGGGGAGGAGTCGGGGAGTCGGTCTTGGCCTCGGGTGTTGGGTCGGGGGAGGCTTTCTGCGGTGTTTGGGTTGGCTTTGGGGCCGCTGGCACAGCCGTGGCGGCCAGTGGGACTTCCCTGATCTGACGGTATGCCTCCGCGGGAACGGTTGCGTGGTGTGATGGTGTTTGAATCACGCTGCCAGCGGGCACGATCTGCCAGTGCATGCCCTGGACGTTCTGATCGGAATCGGCTGGCCGCCACATGTCATAGAACTGCAGCACGAGATCGCTCTGAGCAGGCACGTCAACCTCAAATACCGTATCGCCAGAACTGGTGTTGGAGACCGTGATGCGGCGAGGGACGCCGGTATCGGTCCACGTCATACTTGAGCGAGGCAAAGGACTCACCACAGCTGCTGGTTGGGTTGGGGCCGGTGTGGGAACGGGCAGTGGTTGGACTTCATCCTGATCTGCAGTCGGGGAATCCTTGGTTTCCGAGGTGTCGGTCACGGTGTTGGTTTCCGAGGTGTCGGTCACGGTGTTGGTTTCCGAGGTGTCGGTCACGGTGT
>CAZGFN010000038.1:0-10247 GCA_964524945.1 uncultured Isosphaeraceae bacterium | reverse complement strand
CCGAGGTGTCGGTCACGGTGTTGGTTTCCGAGGTGTCGGTCACGGTGTTGGTTTCGGGGGTGTCGGTCACGGTGGCTACAGGTGCCGGGGGCACATGCAACGCGGGCATGACCGGCTGAGATGCTGGCATCGCGGATGCTGTGGTGGTCAACGGCATGGGGTCGACCGGGCGGTTGACATTCATAGTGGTGTACGGATCAGGGGAGCGAAAGAAGAGATCAATCCGCCTTGCCCAAGCCGGAGGCACTGCTACAGAACTGCCCAGTCGCCCGAACGTGGTGCCAAGAGATTGAATGGCATATTTCATGGTGTCGGGCCGGTCTTTATCGCCCTGCTGGTACTTGGTCGCCGAGAATTGAAGCGACAACTGCTTGCCGATGGGCACCGCTCGCTCAAATACGGTTTCGCCAGTACGAATATCGACGATAGCAATGGTCTTGGGAGATTCAGCCGTGGACGGATAGGTCAGGGGGCTGGCGGTGCCGGCGGTCGCCGCAAAGAGACCCCCGCCAGGGCTCATACAGCCACTCAAGGCCAGAACCAACATGGCCAGCACGCATATCCCAAAAACTCGAATCAACATCAGACAGTCTCCTATAGGCATGCCGCGATCAGCGCAATCCTACGCGATGGGTCGGTTCACGGGGCCCATATGGCAGCGGTCCGCTACGCTTCGTGGATGGCGAACTGCCGGATTGGACATGGATACGACCTGCACCGCCTCGAACCTATCACGCCCGCGGGCGAAGGCCGGCCCTTTGTGCTCGCCGGTGTGTCGTTCGACCACGATCGGGGTCCTGTCGGGCATTCCGATGGCGATGCAGTGATGCATGCGGTGACCGACGCGCTGCTGGGGGCTTTGGGCGAGCCGGATATCGGCCAGTTGTTTCCAGATACGGACCCCCGTCATGATGGTGTTGACAGCAGCGTCTTTCTGGCCGCTGCGATGACTCGTCTGGCGTCGCGTTCGCTCCAAATCGGCAATATTGACATCACGGTCATCTGTGAACAGCCCAAGATCGGCCCACGAAAAGACGACATGCGTGCTCGGCTGGCTGAACTGCTCGGCTGCCCGCCGCATGATGTCAATATCAAAGGCAAGACTCATGAACGCGTCGATGCTGTTGGCGAAGGTCGCGCCATCGAAGTCCACGCCGTGGCCATGCTGGTTCCCGTTTCATGACGATGTCAGCACTGTTGATTGCAGCAATGGTATTGGCGGACACTACCGGTGTTCCATGCAGTAATCTTGCGGCATCGGATCCGGTGGTCCACGCGCTGAACCAGATCGAACTGGCGGGGACTGATCTCCAGACGCTGTCGAGCGATGTGATCTACCGAAAGGATGACGCGCTCCTTGGGAGCCGCGAAATTCGTACAGGGACACTGTTGTTTGAACGCATCGCCGGAACACCCAGATTGGCCGTCGACTTTAAGAGCCGTGTGGTCAACAATCGCCGTCGCACCGAAGCCAAACGGATCGTCTACGCCGATGGGTGGCTGGTTGAGTCCGACGAGTCAACGCGGCAATTTATCAAACGGCAACTGTCACCAGCCAATGAAGCGCGCAACCCAATGCGGCTGGGTGGGCCATTCCCGATGCCACTTGGACAGAAGCGTGACGATGTCACAAAACGATTTGAGGTCACACAGATTGCAGAATTTTCTGACCCTGATATTCTCAATTTGGCAGGCGCAACATGCGAATTGATTGGCTTGCACCTTATCCCTCTAGACAATGTTCCCGAAGCCGACCAGTGGAGATCCATTGATATCTGGTACGACACATCGACGTGGATTCCTGTCGGTGTCGTTGCGATTGAACTTAATGGCGACACGCGACGCATCCGATTGCTCAGGAGCCGGGTGAACCCAACATTTGAGGACACTCAGCGGTCGGCGTTGTCGATTGTGGAGCCAACCGATGCTGGGTGGTCTATTGATGTGCGCCCGCTGCCACCCTCACCCCCGGAGTCACCCTCGGAGTCACCCGACTCCTGAGTCCGAGTTATGTCCACCATGCGGCGAAACTGTCGGTCCATCAACTTGGGCATGACCGTTCGAACGGCGGACACCATGCGAACCAACGTGCTGGTCCAGACTTCCGGCCGTGGATGGCGCAGACACTTCACGATGGCCTTGGCCACACGTTCGGGTTTCTGCTGCAACAGCCTCGGCGTGTGATGAAGGCCGCAACTGTGCTCGGACCGCCCACTCACACGCGCCGACTCATCAAAGAAATCGGTGATCGTCGTGATGGGGTGGACGGTTGATACATAGATACCAAGCGGCGACAACTCCAGTCGCATGGCTTGGCACAAGAGATCGATCGACGCTTTGGTCGCTGCGTACGCACCGTGATAGGGCGGCGCGAATTTACTGACACACGACGCGCTGGCGAGAAGGTGCCCCCCGTGTCCGCCGGCAATCATGCGAGCAGCCGCCTGTGACAACAGTCGATGCGCCGCGAAGTAATTGACCTCAAAGATGGCTCGCATTTCTTCGTCGGTCGTGCGATGCGCCGGTCGATCTAGACCACGCCCAGCATTGGCAAACACTGCCCAGGGAACACCAAACTGTTCGGTAGCAAAGTCGAGCACCCTAGCTGCGTGTGCGATGTCTGTGACATCAAGCGAGATCACTGCTGCGTGGCCACCATCCGCTTCGATGCGGGTACGAACTGATTCCAGTGTCTCCAGTCGCCGGCCAGCGAGCACGACCGGCATGCCCGCTGCAGCGCAGGCGACCGCTGTGGCCGCCCCGATACCCGAACCCCCACCGGTGATGACGATTGGACGTTGGTGCAGGTCGATGGTCATGTGTTGAGCGGGGAAGCCAGCGAGTCGTCGGTTCGATTAGGAACCATTGCGGCGAATAAACGCTTCCAAGGCGTTGGCCGCTGCATCCTCGTCGCCCAATTCGTACCAAGCCTCCATCAATACCCAACTAGCGGCATTGCGAACTGGGGTGGACATATCAGCATCGTCGGAGATCGATCGCATCATGGCGGCGCGGCGGTTAGGGCCGACATGCTCCCGAGCTTGCCAGACATCAAAGATGGCCATGGCCTCTCTGTTCGAGAGCCGCGAGCCAACCTCGGCGGTCATGGCGATTTTGTTCGCGAATTGTTCGGCTTGTTCCATGTACTGATCATGCATGGCCCCCTCGCCGCGGTGGTCTCTGTGTTCGTCACGACCGCCGTGGTGTTCGTCATGTCGCAAGTCATGATTGCCCTGCCGCATGCGTGGATGCTGATCATTTCGCATCTCTTCGATCCACATCATGAGATCCTCTTGCACCATGTCATCTTCTGACATGTGGTGTTCTCGCCTCATGTGAGGTCCACCATCATGCTCGGCATGACCACCTCGCGAATCGTGCTCCCGATTCATATGAATGTCGTGTCTGCCTCCATAATCGGCGCCACGACGACCAAGGGTTTCCATGATCCAAACATCATCATGACGTTTGAAGTCTCGGTTCCCTCGGTCGACACGCTCTCCCATCAATTCAAAGGCCATTTCTTTGTTGAGATGTGGAGTGCTTCCTTGTTGTAGTAATCGTTGTATTAGTTCGCTGACGTTGTGTCGGCCCATGCCATGTCGTGCCATATCTCGCAGTTCACCGTCGGGGCCCATGCGGCGCGCATCAAATTCAAATTCTCGCTCGCGCCCGTCTTCGACCATGACAATTCTTCCATCATCGCCCTCAACGAGCACTCGCACTTCTATCTCACGTTCTTCTGACATGGCACCGAGCATCGGTGATGGCATCAGTGCATCGAGATCGACGTGATCAACGGTCGAGTTACTAAAACTCGAGGAAATTAAGGCAGCGGTGGTTGCGGCGATGGTGAGGATCATTGGTTCAGGCCTCCTTCGGGCGATAATGGTACTGCCGCTACGACTGATGCGGGAAAAAGAAGGAACGGGCGAGGCCATTTTGGCCTCGCCCGTCGGTTTTGAATCATGTACAGGAATCGCACACCGTGCGAACCCGTCGGTAGACACGGGTTAGAAGTGCATTTCCCACATATGGTCACAACGATCATTCATCAGGATCACCTCACTTCATATCAGGCTCTGGTCAGTTCACTGTCGCCAGGTGCGACGTTCAGTCGCCGAACACCCTTCGCCCTCAGCGTCCTGAAGGCACGTCCACCGCATCGTCGGGTGCGGCGGTGACGTGCACCTCGCGTGCCGTGAGCCTGTCCGGACCCACGAGGCTATGCACGTCCCAGACTTGTTTTATCGGCATTGCACAGCTCGGCGATTACATTTTGCGAACGTGGAGGTGTAGGTGTGGGGGGTTAACCCTGATACTCGCCAGGCATTTCGTCAGGAACTGCGTCACCATCGAGACCATCGGGATCTTCGTCGTACTCGTATTCGTACGTGAAGTCTGTGTCGGTCGTATCGTCGTTTGCCGTGTTGGCATCCCCAGCATCGGATTCCATCGCTTGCATTTGGTTCCACTCGTCCAGTGTGATGAGTACTTCTCGGGCAACCGATCCCTTGTGTTCACCCAGAATGCCAGCCTGTCCCATTTGATCGACCAGCCGCGAGGCACGGCTGTATCCGATGGCAAGCCGTCGCTGAATCAAGGACACGCTACCGCGGCCAGACTCGATTAGAACACGGACTGCTTGGTCAAACATCGGGTCGCGTTCGGCTGGAGCGCCGCCGACTTCGCCCTCAGAGCCGGGGCGCAACCGAATGAGGGTCCGCTCAAAGCTTGGTTTGGCAACCTCTTTGAGGAAGCGAACGACCTTGCGACCCTCGCCGTCGTCAACAAGTGTGCCCTGTGCGCGTCGAACCTCGGGATTGCGTGGAGTGACGAGCATCATGTCGCCCTGCCCAAGCAGAAGCTCAGCGCCCTTGGCATCCAAGACGATGCGACTGTCCATACCACTGGCCACCTTGAAGGAGATCCGACATGGCATGTTGGACTTGATCAGGCCCGTCACCACATTGGCCTGGGGTCGCTGCGTAGCCAGAATGAGGTGGATGCCAACCGCTCGTGCTTTCTGCGAGATGCGGACGATGGCTTGTTCGACCTCCTTGTTGGTCATCATGAGGTCGGCGAGTTCATCGATGATGAACACGATGTATGGCATTGACTTGGGGATCTTGGCTTCTTCGAGGTCGTTCTGTGGGTCGAATCGCTCGTGCTTGTCTTCGTCTGTCAGCTTGTTGAACGAGGCGATGTCTTTGACATCAGCGGCGTTGAGGGCTTCATATCGTTCTTCCATCTTCCGAATGGCCCACTCAAGAATCGCCGCGGCGCGATTCATTTCGGTGACCACCGGGCATGCAAGGTGCGGAATGTCGCCGAACATGCTCAGCTCGACCATCTTGGGATCGACCAGAATGAGCTTGAGTTCATCAGGCCGTTTCAGGAAGAGCCACGACATGATGATCGTATTGATGCAGACGCTCTTTCCCGATCCGGTTGTTCCCGCTACGAGCATGTGAGGCATCTCGGCAAGGTCTTCTACAAGCGGTTCGCCGCTGGCATCTTTGCCCAAGAACATTGGCAGCGTCATGCCCTCGGCAGCGCCACTGCTAATGAGTTCGCGGAGTCGAACTTTCTCACGTGACGGATTCGGGACTTCAATTCCAACGGTCGTTCGGCCGGCCATATTGGGAATGATGCGGATGTTCTGGGCGCCGAGCGCACGAGCGAGATCGCTTGCAATTGTGTGGAGTCGGGCCACGCGGGTACCTGGTGCCAGTTGCACGGAGTACAACGTGACGGTTGGCCCGGATTCAATGCCAGTGACATGGGCATCGATCGAGAAGGTTGTGAGCGCCGTTTCAAGTAACTCGGCTTGTTGGCGCACCATCGACTCAACCTTGCTCGAGTAGTCACCCTCGGGTTCAGCAAGTAGTTCAACAGAAGGAAATTTGTATCCCTCGAAATTTTCTCGGTGAATGTCTTCGTCCTTGGCGACCTTCTTGGTGCCACCGAAGATCTTGACGCGAAGGGAGTCGAGTTTTTTCTTGCGGTCGGCTTTGCTCAGTGCCGGCTGTGGCTCAGACTCGACGTCCTCTTCCCCTTCTTCTTCCTCTTCATACTCATCTTCGTACTCACAGTCTTCTTCGTCCTCCTCATCTTCCTCGTCCTGATCATCTTCATACTCGTCCTCGTACTCATCCTCGACGCCGTCTTCCCACTCCTCTTCTTCGACCGCCGTGCCACCGGATTCGGGTCGAAGTGATAATCGTCGCATCCAGTGCATGGAGGGTCGGGGCGAATGCTCTCGCAGTGCTCCCAGACGGTGCCAGATGGCGCCTGGCAGGGCCAGTACGACTTCGTCTGCTGCGATGATGGCTCCCACGATGAGCAGCATGAGCATGAGTAGTCCCGAACCAAACATGCCAAAGCGAGGTGTCAGTGCGCCGTCGATGGCATGCCCAAGCAAACCACCAGGGGCCCCTGCCATTCCACCCCACGTGGGCAGTATCAGCGCGTGGAGTGCTGGAATGCAGGCGGCTACGAGCAGCACGCCTGCAAGTCGGAGTGGTAGGTGCGAGAGTCGGCGTCCAGCAAGTCGAAGCGACAACAGCGTGCCAGCGGCCAGCACGATGATCCATGCGCCAAGGCCAGCCACATGGAGCGACCAGTAGGCGACGATGGCACCCACTTGCCCGCCAAGATTGGCAATCGAGTCATTGTGTACCGCCACCACGTGCGATGGTGGATCGGCGGCCGAGAAGCTCACCAGCGAGAGTGTGACGAAGGCCCACACGCCAGCCGCTGCTGTCCAGCCAGCCCACCGAAGTGGTTGATCGGCCGGGCTCTTGGATGAATTGGTCCGCGATCGCTTGGGAGTACGACCGCCTCGAACTGCAACTGTTGATGCCATGACCGTGTTACATCGGCACACGCCAGCCGGATGGATCAGCAATCGGAGGGCAATGTCTTGACAGAACGTGGATTATCAGACGTTTAACCCACAACATCTGTTGGCCGTAATCGGCGACACTTGGTGATCAATGGCAATAGATACAGGCGATTCATTTCAGTACACGACTTGGGCAGCGCTCTTGGGCCGCTGGTTGGACCTCGCCCGTGCCAGTCGGGCCATCGATGGCGGCGATGATGGCCCGTGGCAGCGGGCGATCGTGCCCATCATCACCTTCGAGGCCATCGCTGCGGCCATTACCCAGATCGACCGACTCACTCCATCCGAGCGTGCGATTGCCCTAGATCAAGCTTCGCTTCTACTCGATGCCCGCAGTGCGGACTTGGAGACTGCTTTCGAAGAATGGCCTCCAATGGCCATTGCAGCCCATGAAGCCGCATTCGAGGCAGTTTCGGACACCCACCAACAGTTCGCCTGGACCATCTGCTGGGAGGGGCCTGGGCCACTGGTGATGCCCCCCACGATCGGCGTTCCCGCTGGCCGCAGCGACGATGGGGCGGTGGCCACCATGCTTGCGGGAACGCTGGCCCTCCCCGGAGAACCGATCGCGTGGTGGACTGGTCGCTACGAGCCGGTGCTCGCTCGTGGCCTGGCTGGTTGCCAGGCAATGCCGCTGGATGGACCTTTGCAAGTCTGGCGCATCTTTGACGCCAGTGGACTGGCCCTCGAGGACCGCGTGTGTGACTTGGCAGCAGACGAACCCAAGGGGGGCGTACCGCTGCTCGTGGCCAGTCTGGTGAACGGCCAGCGTTTGGACGCTCCTGCAATCGATCAACACTATCCCCCGGCCAATCCCGCCACCCTTCCTGAGGCCCTCGTGCCCGTGAGATGGCAGGCAGATGTGCTTGCTCAGTAAGGTGCGCCCCTATGGAGCCCACGCACATCACCACCGACATCATGGAGCCCACGCTCAATAGTCAGGCTGGGCACTGTCATGCGCTGGTATCGGCCCTGAGCCGAGCGCACCCGGGCGGCGCAGCGACCTGTCGCGTCTGGGCCCACCGTGATCTCACACACCATGGCCTGTCGCCATCGGTCGTCCGCAACGTGTTTACGCGGCGTGGTCGCCATCTTCAGGTGGCGCGGCGGGCTGCCGCAGCGATGCGTCGCAATCAAGTTGTGCTTAGTACTGCAACGACCAGCGACCTGTTGGGCATTCACTTACTACGGCCACTTGGCATTCGTCGGCCTGGGGCGCTGGTCTTGTATGTGCACTGGTACTACCCCAAACCTCGCAAGGATCGATTCTTGCGACGCTTCTTCAAGAGGCACCCGGGCGTGGTGGTGCTGGCGCCCACCCGATCTACGGTTGAGCACCTCACGCGGCTTGGCGCCAAGCGGATTGAGTTAGTTGAGTACCCATTCGCTGGCCTGACAGAGCGGGCCGCTGCGACTGCAGCACGAACACCAACAAGTCGCCCAGCAGTGATGGCCGCAGGCGCAGCCCGAATGGACAAGGGCCTTCCAATCACTGTGGATCTCATTGACACCTTGCAGCGAGATGGTCGAGATGTAGAAGTGCGCATTCAGGCATCACCGACGCACTGGGGCGACATCCGCCCAGATGTTGCTGCTGAGTTGGATCGCCTTGAAGCAATCCAATACGCCGGTTTGGTACGGGAAAATCGAACACTGACCGACACGCAGTTCCGTGAGTTTGTGCGTGATGGCATCGCGCTGCTTCCATATGACGCCGAAATGTTTCACGATCGCGTCAGTGGAGTTGCTGTGGATGCCATCATCGAAGGAAGTCCGATCATTACGACCAAGGGCAGTTGGATGGCCGATTTAGTTGACCGGCTTGGCGCGGGCATCGTGGTGGATGGTCGCGACGTATCGGGTTGGCGTGACGCTGTCGATGTGATCTGCGATGACTGGGGTGGCTATCGGGACAAGGCCGTCAAGGCTGCGGCCGAGCTGGCGAGGATTCATCAGCCAAGTCGGTTTTGGGACGCTGTTGCGAGACAGTCAGCCTGAGGACATTGCTGCGGCACGTTCAGTGACCGTGAATCGTTCCAAGGCTTGGTGCTGCGTTGCGATACGCATGCGGCGTGACCAGTCGGTGTCAATGGCTTTCCACTTCGCGGCAACCATGTCGGGACAGTTGCACTGTTCAGAGAGGTGCAGCAGCACGATGTGCTGTAACGATGCGACCCCCGCGATGCGTTCGATCGCGTCGATGGCTTGGCGGTTGGAGAGGTGCCCCCGACCTCCCATGATGCGATCAATAAGAAAGGCAGGCCGATCGCTTTCCAATTGCATGTCACGGTCATAATTCGATTCAATGGCCAACGCATCGATATCGGAGAAGTGCGATATGAGTGTGTCTTCGACATACCCCAAGTCCGTTGCCCAGCCAAGACGTACTCCGTCATGGGTCAATACAAAGGCCGCAGTCCCTGTGTCGTCGTGCGGTACAAGATGCGGTTCAACGTGCGTGTGCTCCGAGAGTTCATGTCGGTGTGACATAACCACCATGCGCCCCACATCGATCCCACGTCGCTGCAGGGCGTTAACGTGGTTAGCGTGGACATGTAGCACGAACGACCAACTTCGCATGGCCCGGATCCAACCCGTGTGCAAGTGATCGCCATCATCGTGGGTCAAAATGACATGTTGCAGTGCGGAGTAGGCCAGACCCCGGGATTCAAGTGCCAGCTTTGTGCGGCGCGGGGATAACCCCGCGTCGATGAGTACCAGCATGTTGTCTCTGTGCAACCGAACAAGGGTTGCGTTGCCACGACTTCCACTGGCGAGTACATCCACATCGATCATGACTGGATTCGTCGACCGATTCGGGCAGTTGATTTGCACACGCCTCGGGTGGATTGCTCAATGAAATCGGCATACTCGCATCCGATCACATCGCCATCACGACGAAGTTGTTCAGCGACCGTGACCATCGACAGATTGCTTCGAAACATCAACTTGTACACATCACGTCGGCGCTTGATCTCTTCTTTGGCCATACCTGATCGACGCATGCCAATGAGGTTGAGCCCGCCGACTGAGGCGAGTCCAGAGGCGATACACCAGGGCGGCACATCCATCGACACGGCGGCCATGCCTTGCAAAAACGCCCCTTTACCGATGTTGCAGAATTGGTGTACGCCGGCATTGCCGCCCATGATGACACGGTCGCCCACGGTGACATGGCCAGCCACAAGTACGCCGTTGGCTAATTGAATATGGTCGCCCAGCACCGAGTCATGTCCGACGTGCGAGCAGGCCATGCAGTAGTTGTGGTGTCCGATGCGGGTGGGCGCATCAGTTTTGGCACGATGGGCAGAGAACCCTTCTCGAAAAATATTGTCATCAC
>CAZGFN010000037.1:0-25581 GCA_964524945.1 uncultured Isosphaeraceae bacterium | reverse complement strand
GGTGGCGGAGGCGCGGGCTTGGGTTCAACCTTGGGTTCGGCCTTAGGTGCCGGAGGTGGCGGAGGCGCGGGCTTGGGTTCAACCTTGGGTTCGGCCTTGGGTGCCGGGGGTGGCGGAGGCGCGGGCTTGGGTTCAACCTTGGGTTCGGCCTTGGGTGCCGGAGGTGCCGGGGGTGCCGGGGGTGGCGGAGGCGCGGGCTTTGGTTCAACCTTGGGTTCGGCCTTAGGTGCCGGAGGCGCGGGCGTTGGTTCGGCCTTGGGCTCGGGCAATACTGTTGGCGCTGGACGAGGCGCCGGCGTCATGGGGCGAAGCGTTGTCGAATCAGCTTTGGTTGGCTTTGGTGGAGATGGTTGTGCTGGCTTTGGGGCCGGGCGAGTGAGCGGATCGGGCGCCGCCGGGCTAGCCTTGGCAACCAGAATCGGTTCCGGCCGCGGCTCGGTGCGATACGCAGCCCAAGGATCAGGGCCGTAATCCCATCTTGCCGTCATCTGGGCTCGATCGCGATCACTTCGATCGGGCGCCCAAGCAAGGGCCGCAAGTTGTCGGGCAAACGCAACCATCGCCTGATCGGTTGGGTCGTCCGCATTGGCTCGTTTGGTGAAGTTCCACGAGTCACCATCTCCGGTGAACGTCAACAGCCACACCTGCCCGCGACGACTTGGGGGTTGCACGCGACGCAGATCAATAGTGGGGTCGGCCTGTGATACGTCGGTCAGGCCAAGTCGCTGGGCCGCATCCCAGACACGAGCAACCTGCTGGCGATCCAATCGACGCGCCAGTGGAGGCAGTGTGTTGGGGCCCAGGCCTGGCGCCGAATTGAACCGCAACGCGCCATCAGGCTCGAGCATGAGTCGCGTTGTCCGCTCGTGGGCTCGATCCCCCTGACGCTGTGCCAGAATGGTCAGGTCGACGGAGAAGTCGTCAGGGACGGCGGCATAGGGATCGATGCGTTTGGGCGCTGCAGAACAGGCCGTGAGCATCACCAGAGCAGCGGACAATAGTGACAGGGGCGACATGTCTGGCCAGTGTACGTCCAGCCCCGGTACCCTGCCGGTCATGCAGACGTCAGCCGCTTGGATCAATGACTACCTCGACCGCCCTGTAGATGCAGACACCCAGGCTGAGATCCTGACCCATGCCGGATTTCCGCTGGAGGAGCGGCTTGATGTCGATGGAGACGTGCGGCAGGACTATGAAATGACATCCAATCGGGGTGACTGCATGTGCCACATCGGGCTGGCCCGTGAGATTGCCGCTGTCAACGGCGGTGTATTGCGGATGCCCAAGGCAGAGGCCGTTCCTGAAGGCGATGCGATTTCTTCGCACATTGCCATTCACAACGAGGAGATCGAGCGGTGTCCGTTGTACACAGGGCGCGTCATCCACGGCGTCACGGTTGGTCCATCCTGTGATTTTATCAGCAGTCGATTGCAAGCACGCGGTGATGCCCCACGATCCAATATTGTCGACGCAACGAATTTCGTGTTGTTTGAACTCGGACAGCCCACCCATGTATTTGACCTCGACACGATTGCTGGTGGTGAGATACATATTCGGATGGCTCGCAAAGGCGAGCGTTTTCTTCCCCTTGGAGAAGACGCGCAGGAAATCGAATTGAACGGCACCGAACTTGTCATTGCAGACGCCGAAAAGCCTGTGGCACTCGCGGGGGTCAAGGGCGGCGCGTTGACGGCCGTAACAGATACAACGCGCAATGTGCTCATCGAAGCGGCGACGTTTGACCCCGTCGCAGTACGGCACACCAGTCGTTTGCACAGCATTTCCAGTGACTCTTCGGTTCGATTCGAGCGGGGTGTGTCGCCCGGACAAGTTGATGCTGCCGCTGAGCGTCTGGCGCAGGTGATTCTCTCATCCGCTGGTGGCATACTTGCATCTGGTGTGGCGCGGGCTGGGGGAGCGATGCCTGAGCGTTTGAAAGTAACGATGCGGACTCAGCGATGCAGGGACCTTTTGGGGCTGGACATTTCAGATGTTTTCCAGACCGACATGCTCGGGCGTCTCGGATTTGAACCACAATTCGCTGATGGCACTGTGACGGCCACGGTGCCATGGCATCGCGGTGATATCACCCGCGAGATTGATTTGATTGAAGAAGTCATGCGGATGTATGGATTCGCCAATGTGCCTGTGGAGCCAAGCCTTCACATCACGCCAGTGGGCGACTCGGTCGAGCACCTCCATACCGAAGCGATGACCGCGTGTCTTGTTGGTGCGGGCTTTGTTGAGTCAGTCACCCACACACTCATTGGACACACAGAAGCGGAGGCCTTTTTGACCGCCGGGGCTGAGTTGATGCACGTTGATGCGGCTAGAGGCTTAGGCGAACCGGTCCTGCGGCCGTCGATCCTGCCATCACTTCTTCGAGTACGGCGGCACAATACCGATCGGGGCGTAGGGCCGCTGCAACTCTTTGAGTTCGGCAACAGTTTCGCTCATGTCGATGGGCACGACCAGGAGCACCTCGAGTTGGGACTTCTGATGGATGTCACCAACGAAGCCCATGGCGTCAGACCCCTCCGCGGCGTCATCGATCGCTTGATTGAACTACTTGCGGGGCCTGATGCGATTGTGGAGGTTGTGGACACTCCTCCGCCAGCGTGGCTTTCGCCAGGCGGAACGATCATGGTGGACACCCGCCCACTGGGACACTTTGGTGTTCTGTCCACCTCAGCAGCAAAGGCGTGCGGCCTGTCCAATGGGCGTTGGCTCGCAGCAGCCCTGCGGCCAATCCACTGGATCAATTTGCAGACACCCACCCGTCAGGCCCACCGACTTCCCGATCTGCCGGCAATTGAACGCGATCTGTCGGCGATCGTGGGCGAGGGAACCCCATGGAAACATCTCCAACAGATTGTGAGTGCCCAATCACTCTCGTGGCTTGAGGACATTGAGTTTGTAACGGTATGGCGAGGCAAAGGCGTACCTGATGAGCACAAGTCCGTCACGATGCGACTTCGGTTCAGAGCTTCAGATCGAACGCTGACACGCGACGATGTGGAACCCCTGATGCAGCAGACCATCGATTCGCTGCGATCGCAGGCCAATGCGGAGATCCGCCAGTGAGTCTCGATCTTTCCACCATGACGATGACCGATCTTCTTGATGCACTCAGCAGCAAAGCTCCTATTCCAGGCGGCGGGGCTGCAGCGGGTGCCATTGCGGCCATCGGCCTAGCAACCGGGCGCATGGTCCTGTCCTATTCCATAGGCCGAAATGACCTTGCTGCTCATGATGAAGCAAATCAAGCAGCGGCCGATGAACTTGATGTTTGGCGAACAGAGGCTCTTTCCTTGGCGCAGGCAGACGCCAGGGCCTTCGAAGTTCTGCAAGCCATGTGGAAACTGTCCGCAGAAGATGAAGTACGAATTGCTGGTTGGCATGATGCTGTCATGGGCGCCATCAAAGCCCCCCTTGCCACCTGCGACCTGTGCCGACAAGCATGTGAACTACTGGCAGAATTGCCCGATCGGACCAATCCCCTGCTACGCAGCGACCTACACGTCGCAGCCATCATTCTCTCTGCCGCCTGCGATGCCGCATCGTGCAATGTTCGGGTCAATCTGCCTGGCCTTGACAACGAAATTGAACAGGCCCGACTGGCCGGCCAAGCCGCTGATGACGTGCAACAGTGCCGCGACCTCGTCCTCCGCATCGACGTAGCCTGCAGCAACTGACTTTCATCCACTTCTGCGGGCACCCACCAATATCGGTTTGACCAAGAATCGAATTCATCGGCTTGACTCTATGAATTGATCGGCGGTCCCGTCCTCACCGCATTCTGCTGGAGCGTCCGCGATTGGATCAGGGCAGGACGCGATCGCCGGCGGTGAGAGTCGCTGGCTGGCTGTCGGCCTCGTCCGTGCAGGCGTCTCCGTACGTACCCACGCCAGACTGAACGTGCAACTTGGCTCGTCGCAAGGTGGACCAGTCTTCGATGTCCAAGTCGGGTGAGGACTGGCCGTCGTGCACCTTGAGCAACTCGTATGCATTGTCACGCTGCGCTGGAATAAACCCCATATCCCGAATGAGGTGACACAATACCGGTTCACTCAAACAATACGTCGTCCCCGCGGCACTGACGACGTTCTCCTCCATCATGACCGAGCCCATGTCGTTAGCCCCGCATGACAAGGCCAACTGGCCAACATGTGGCCCCATCGTCACCCACGAAGCACCAATGCTGTAAATATTGTCGAGCATAAGCCGGCTGATCGCCTGTGTCCGCAAGTAATCACTCGCGCCCGATCGACGCATTCGTCGACCAAACTCAGGATGCATTGACTTCACGCCCGAACCATCAAGTTGAGCGACAACATCGCCTGGAAACTCCGCCGCCAAGTCGTCCCCCTTGCCCTCGCCCCATTCCGGCACGCGACCAAGTGCCGAATTCTCCGGCTGAAACGGCCACGAGATGAAAGCCATGTACCGCCCACCACCATCGTGCTGAAAGTCCGCCAGCGAACGGTCTTGCCATGCACGAACCAAGTCCATGTGATGCACGCGGTCGGCAATACCCTCGATGTGCCCAAACATCATGGTGGCCGATGTGTTCATGCCCAATTCGTGAGCCACATGCATGACCGTTAGCCAGACTTCCGCATCGCACTTGCCCATGCCAATCTTGCTGCGAACTGCGGGTGCGAAAATTTCGCCACCCCCACCAGGAATAGACTTCAACCCCGCTGCCTTCAGCCGCTCCAAAACCCAACGCACCTTCTCGCGAAAGCCTGCGCCTGGAGGATCAAAGAAGTTTACAAACTCAACAACCTCCGGCGGACTGAACGCATGCACGTGCACGTCGGGATGTGCCGACGCAATTTCACCAAGCAAGTCTTCGTACCACTCAAGGGGCAATTCTGGGTTCATGCCGCCTTGCATAAGAATCTGCGTTCCGCCAATCGCAACCAGATCGTCAATCTTCGAAATAATCTCGCTGTACTCAAGCGTGTACGCATCCTCATCACCAAGGTCACGCTTGAACGCGCAAAAAGTGCATTTGGCGGTGCATACATTCGTATAGTTGATATTTCGATCTATCACATAGGTCCGAATGTGCTCGCCATGCACATGTCGTGCACGCGCATCGGCCCATCGCCCAAGTTGGGGCAGCGGCATCTCGTGATACAACTGCAATGCCTGCAATGGCGTCAAACGTACGCCACCTGCAACCAAATCGGTCAAGAATGATCGATCGAGTGGGTCGCAGGCATCGCGGGTCTGGAGTGGCATCAGGCCCGCAATGATAAAGCACGCCGCTCATTGAGGTCTCCACAACCCACACAGTCTCAGAGAAGGCCAATCGCTGCTACCCTGTGTGGTTCAAGGAGTTCGCATGTCCGATCAAACGTCGATGACCCCGCTGGCACCCAAGCCTTGTCCGGTCCCCATCACCGGCCACATTTGGATCAACGGCGAGTTGCTGCCCGCTGAAGATGCCGTTATCAGCGTCATGGATCATGGCCTGCTCTATGGAGATGGCTGTTTCGAAGGCATCCGCGTATACGACGGTCGCATCTTCAAACTTCGCTCGCATCTCCAACGCATGCAGGAATCAGCCTCGCAACTGCACCTCGATCCGCCTTATGGGATCGATGACATTGAAGCTGCCGTGCGAGAAACCGTTGCGGCAAATGAAATCACCAACGGCTATGTACGACTGGTCTACTCGCGCGGCGTGGGAACACTTGGGCTCAACCCGTTTCAGTGCGCAACACCCCAAGCTATTTGCATCGCCGCGACGATCAGCCTGTACCCAGATTCCATGTACAAAGAAGGCATGTCCGTCGTCGTTGCCAAGCGCCCCCGCGTACCAGTCGAATGTCTGGACCCGCGTATCAAGAGCCTCAACTACCTCAACAACATTCTTGCAAAAATCGAATCGATCGACGCCGGCGTCCTCGAAGCGATCATGCTGGCGTGCGATGGTCAGGTCGCAGAGTGCACCGGCGACAATATCTTCTTCATTCGCAATGGCACCATCACAACGCCCCACACGGACGCGGGCATCCTCCATGGTATTACGCGGCAATTTGTCATCGATGAGGTGGCCCCGGCTCTGGGATACAGCGTCGAAGAGCGTCGCGTTGAATTGCCCGAATTGTTCAACGCCGACGAGGTCTTCTTAACGGGCACAGCCTGTGAAATCATTGGTGTTAATCGCATCAATGACACCGTCATTGGCTGCGGCCAAGTCGGAGCCATCACATTGAGCCTGATCAATGAGTTCCGCGGTCGAACAACGCACGACGCCCCGGAAGATTGATCGCCGATCTTGGCAGGTTTCGATCGTATACTCCAGTGGGCAATGCTGACGGGCCGATGTGGTCAGTGGTGACGATGCCGCCTGCTTGGATACCCCCCCACGCCATGATCAACCACTCGACACACCGAGCAACCCCCCCGACCCGCAGGCTCTTCCTTGGTGGCACATTGCTGCTTCTTGGCGGCTGCGCTGGAAGCGGTGCGACAGGGCGTGGGGCCGTGGCGCAACTTCCTGGCCCCATCTGGGACCCCTCACCAGCACCACATGCGCCCACGCCATCACCAATGCCCTCCACCAGCGGCGTCCTCTCGCGAACCGCTTGGGCAGGAGCCGCACCGATTCCAGCACGTATGGATTCAATGACCCCAATCCGCCGAATCACAATCCACCACGACGGCATGTCTCCGTTTACGCAGACTTCCGCCGACGCCTCCCGCGCACGGTTGGAATCCATCCGCCGAGCGCACGTGCAACGACGCCCGCAGCCCTTTGGAGACATTGGCTACCACTACGCCATCGATCCGGCAGGGCGGATCTGGGCTGGCCGACCGATTCGCTACCAGGGGGCCCATGTACGAGCACAAAACGAAGGGAATTTGGGCATCGTTGTGCTTGGCAATTACGATCAACAAGGCCTCAATGAGACACAAAAGCGTGCCATCATCGCCTTCGTCGGAAGTCAAATGCGGTCCAAGGGTATTCGCTCAAGTCACGTCGCCACCCATCAAGAACTGGCGGCCACCGCTTGCCCCGGGCGCAGCCTGCAGGCCTTCATGATCACCGCCCGAAATGGCCGTTTGGCATGACACCGCGGCAGTGAGCGCCGGCCAAAAAACCCTTTATTTTTGCGAGTGAAATCGGCCCAAAAACCCTTCGTTTTTGCGAGTGAAATTGGTCCTGTTTCGGGGCCTCTCAAAGGGCCTCAAACGACCAAAGCAACCCCGATTTCACGTATAATCTGGGTCCCCCATGAGCGACCTCAACGAGCAGCAGACGACGGTGACCAATACGCCCGTCGCGGAATACACATCGGAGTCTATTCAAGTTCTTGAAGGACTTGAAGCCGTCCGAAAACGTCCTGGCATGTATGTCGGCGGGACGGGCCTGAGCGCGCTGCACCACCTCGTCTACGAGGCCGTCGACAACTCCATCGATGAAGTTATGGGTGGCTTTGCAAGCATCGTCACAATACGAATCGGTGTGGATGGCTCATGCACCGTCAGTGATGACGGTCGCGGCATGCCCATCGATGCGATGAAGAGTGATAACGCGACTATCGATGGTCGCCCCGCTGTCGAAGTCATCATGACCGAATTGCATGCCGGGGGTAAATTTGAAGGCACCGCGTACAAAGTGTCCGGCGGTTTGCATGGCGTTGGCGTCAAATGCGTCAACGCGTTGTCAGAGTGGACCGAAGTCGAGATCATCAAGAACGGCGCCATCCACTCCATCTCCTTCGTACGAGGCGAACTAGCTAAACCACTGCATGAAGTTGGCCCCGCAAGCGAATCCGATGGACGTACCTCTGGCACAACCATCTCTTTCAAGCCCGATAGCGAGGTATTCCCCGACACCGAATTCCGCTACGACACGCTTGAGCACCGACTTCGCGAACTGGCCTACCTCAATTCCGGCGTCACCATTCGACTCATCGATGAACGGGTCGATAGTTCTGGATCGCTTCGTGAAGACATCTACCACTTTGAAAATGGCATCGGTGGTTATGTCGAGTATCTCAACGAGTCTCGATCGTGCAGCAGCCCGGTCATTCGCATCGTTCGCGAAGACCCTGAAACCGGCCTGGCCATCGATCTGGCCATGCAGTACACCGACTCGACCTCTGAGACGCTTCTGGCCTTTGGCAACAACATCATCAATCCAGATGGCGGCACGCACGTATCAGGCTTCCGAACAGCCTTGACGCGAACCATCAACGGCTACGCCAAGAAGAATAATCTCATTAAAAGCCTCACCCCATCTGGTGAGGATCTCCGCGAAGGTCTCACGACTGTCCTCTCTGTCAAGACACCCGAGCCACAGTTCAACAACCAGACGAAAGAAAAACTCCTCAACCCCGAGGTCGAGCCATTCGTCGGACGGGCCATTCATGAAGTACTTGGCTCGTGGCTAGAAGAACACCCCGCCGAATCCAAACGCATCTGCTCCAAAGCAATTCTTGCAGCCGAAGCGCGTGAAGCCGCCCGCAAGGCCCGCGAACTCATCAAACGCAAAGGTGCCCTTGAGAGCGGCGGCATGCCCTCCAAACTCGCCGATTGTGTGACCAATGATGTTGATCGATCCGAACTATTTATTGTCGAAGGTGATTCCGCCGGCGGCAGCGCAAAAGGTGGTCGCGACCACGACACACAGGCCATCCTGCCGCTCAAAGGCAAGATCCTCAACGTCGAAAAAGCACGACTGGACAAGGTGCTCGGCTTTGAAGAAATCCGCATCCTCATCCAAGCACTGCAGTGTGGGATTGGTGAAGACTTTGACATCTCAAAGCTGCGATACGGCCGCATCATCATCATGACCGACGCCGACGTGGATGGCTCGCACATCCGCACACTGCTACTGACCTTCTTCTTCCGTCAGATGCAGGAACTCATTCGGCAGGGCAAGATCTACATCGCCCAGCCGCCGCTGTATCAAATTACACGCGGAAAGAGCCAGGTCTATGTGCTTGATGAAAGCGAAATGACCACCCACTTAATTGACCTAGCCTTGTCGCACAGCGAATTATTGGTTCGTGGAGATGACCAAGAAGTCATTGCCCAACTCTCCGGTGATGATCTCATCCGGGTCGTGCGTCGTCTATCTCGCTTGGTCGAACTGGTGGAAATCTCCGGACGACGCGGAATTCAGTTCAGTGAACTGCTCGACTGCCGTGGCAATGACCCAGAGGGTGACAATCGCCTCCCACGATGGCGTGTCACTTGGACTGCGGGCGAACGCCTGTGCTGGGATGAGGCCGAAGCACGAGGCGTCGTGCAATCTGAGTCCCTTGTTCTGGATGATGTCATTGGGACCAACGGAACCCCCCGCGGGTCAATCGCCTCGCTGCGGGAATTGCACGAGAACGCTGAAATCG
The DNA here is from genome assembly GCA_964524945.1 of uncultured Isosphaeraceae bacterium. Taxonomy (GTDB): domain Bacteria; phylum Planctomycetota; class Phycisphaerae; order Phycisphaerales; family SM1A02; genus UBA12567. The sequence goes on along the minus strand of CAZGFN010000037.1, from coordinate 16,207 downwards.
AGCGTATCGCCGACGAACTCAGTGAATTTGGAATCCGCCTAGAAGACTGGAGCACCGTGCAGGAAGAAACCGTCTCGGGCGAGTTACTGCCAACGCGATACGCCTGGCTCTGTGATGCGGGCACCGACAAGGAATCACTCAAGGATGTGGCCGCCGTACCAGGCATCGTCAATACGCTCCGCATGATTGGCCGAAGCAACATCGAAGTCAAACGCTTCAAGGGTCTTGGTGAAATGAACCCCGAAGAACTCTGGGATACCACGATGGCCCCAGAAGCCCGCACCATGCGGCTAGTCACGCTCGACGCCGCAAGCGAAGCGGATCGCCTCTTCAGCATTTTGATGGGTGAAGACGTCCAGCAGCGACGCGCCTACATTGAAGACCACGCACTGGAAGTCAAGAATTTGGATGTCTAGTGCATTGAGCCAACGACTCAATCCACTCGAGCATGATCGCCTAGCTGATTCCGCCATCCTCCTTGCTCTTAGGCGGAAGCGGAAACAACTTCGTATCTGGAAATAGCGGCACCAACGCTCGAAGTTGCAGAGTCGTGGGTGATTCAAGGCCAATACGATCACGCAACACTGCAACCCCATCGCCCTCACTTGACACTGATCGCACGACGGGCAGTGCTTCCGCCGCTTCCCAACTGATCGGCGCTCTCGCCCCGGTCGCCACCAACACATCGTCCAAGATCGATTGCGCCCACATCCGCCAACTTTCTAATGATTCGGCCGCCATGACCTCGCCAGCGCGGCCCCAGTACCCCTCATCGAGCACCACGTCGACGGGAACCCCCTGCGCGTCGTGCACAAGTCGGCAGGTCTTCATCTTTCCGAGTGTCGCAAGCAACGATTGCACTTCGACTTCCAACCGCTCATTCGTGCATTCGCCTGAAAGGCCCTCGTACCACGCCCTGGCGTCACCTATCTGCCTATATGCACAGTCGTGAATCCAGCGTACTGCCTCGCTGGCAGATTCTGGTGATGTCGGAGGCCGCTGGCATCCACACATGATCGCTACTGCTAACAACAGAGCGCGGGCCATCATCGCGTTGCACACAAAAGCGGATCATCAACCCCCGCTTCTTCAAACCCCTTGGCACGCAGCACGCACGACTCGCACTTCCTGCATGGCCTCCCTTGGGCGGAGGGGTCGTAGCAACTACTCGTTATTGCGTAGTCCACACCAAGGGCCAGCCCTGTACGAATGATCTCACCTTTGGTCATGTGCAGCAGTGGCGCATGGACACGCATGCAGCCATGCTCCACGCCGACTTTGGTGGCAAGATTGGCCATCGCCTCAAATGCTTCAATGAAGCCGCCTCTGCAATCGGGATACCCGCTGTAGTCCACGGCGTTGACACCGATGAACAGATGGCAGGCACCAATTCCTTCGGCCAGTCCAAGTGCCATCGACAAAAAGATCGTGTTGCGGGCTGGCACATAGGTGTCTGGAATCTGCTCCTGACTGATGCCAGTTGCGGACTCCGGCCGCGGTACAGAACGACCATCGGTCAGCGTCGATCCGCCAAGCGGCGTGGGGTCGAGTTCAATGACACGATGGTCGACCACCCCGGTGGCATGACACACCGTGGCCGCACACCGCAACTCACATCGATGACGCTGCCCATAGTCGAACGAAATCGCGGTACAGCGATAGCCCGCATCGACGGCCATTCCAAGCACGGTGGCAGAGTCCAAGCCGCCAGAGACCAGTACGACGGCTCGCTCATGATCGTGTGAGTCGCTCATTCTCGGCAGGGTAGCGTCACCCCGGGAATGCAACTCTTATAAGACCCCACCTACAGCCAAACCCCCGCCACCACCCCTGCCTCGCTACGCCGCCGGTACGATATGCCCCTATGGCCGACGAACGAGACTTCTACGAGATTTTGGGCGTGGCCCGCGGCGCAAGCGAGGATGAAATCCGCACGGCCTTTCGCAAGCAAGCCCGGCAGCACCACCCCGACGTCAGCACCGAGCCTGATGCCGAAAAGAAGTTCGCCCAGATCCAAGAAGCCTATGAGGTCCTATCCGACAAAGACAAACGCACCGCATACGACCGACATGGTCGCGCCGGTGTCGGCGCTGGCGCCCCACCTGGGGGCAGCCCACGCTGGTCGCAAGGTGGCGCCAATGTGGACCCGGCTGACTTCGAAGACATCTTCGAACAAGTCTTCGGCGGCAATCGGGGCGGAGGTGGATTCGGTGGCGGGGCCCAAACAGCCCGACCCGCTCCCCGGCGTGGTATGGATATCAAACGCCGTATCACCGTGACATTTCAAACTGCTGCCCTGGGTGGCATCGAACACCTCCAACTCGAAAATGGATCCGCTGTTGATCTTCGCATCCCCGCTGGAATCTCCGATGGCGGCACGCTTCGACTTCGCGGCAAGGGTGGCACTGGTATGGCCGGTGGACCTGCTGGCGATGTACTCGTCACTGTCACAGTGGGCAGCCACCCACTGCTCCGACGCAGCGGGCAGGACTTGCTCGTGGACGTTCCTGTCACCCTGTCAGAGTCCGTGCTCGGCACGACGGTATGCGTCTCGCTCTTGAAGGGCTCCGTCGATGTACGCATTCCACCGGGCACATCGTCTGGTACCAAACTACGTGTCCGTGGTCAGGGTGTTGGGCGTGATGATGAGCATCGCGGGGATCTGATCGTCGTCGTACAAATCACTGTTCCCGATTCAATGAGCGATGCCCTTCGAAACACATTCCAGGACATAGCCGCAGAACTACCAGACCCACGCAGCGACATCTCTGGTCTATCGACTATCGATGACAAAGTGAGCGACTGATGGGCGATCGATCTCCACGCCATCTCCCTGACGACCCGGGCCACTACACCATGAGCCTAGGCGATCACCTCGATGAACTCCGAAAGCGCGTCTTTCATGCGCTCATCGTGCCGCTTCCACTGGCAGTGGTACTGTTTTTCTTTGCAGACTTTTTTATCGAGTGGCTCCTGATTCCACTTCAAAGAGTGCAGTTGGCGTGGGGCTTCCCTCCTGAGGTGCAAGTACTGAGCCCACCCGAATTCCTAATGCTTCAGGTCAAGCTCAGTTTCATTTTGGCATTGATTCTCTCGATGCCATGGTTGTTATGGCAAGCGTGGTTGTTCGTCGGACCTGGGCTCTACCCACGTGAACGCCGCTTCGTCTATCTGCTGCTTCCTGGCAGTTTCCTTCTGACCATTACTGGCATTCTGGTCATGTACTTCGTGATGTTGCCGCTCATCTTGCAGGTACTCATGCTCCTGACCCGTGGGGTCGAAGTGCCAGCACAATTGCTGCCGGCGGTCAATTCCAATGCCAGTTCGCTGGTCATCCCGATGGAAGACACACCGCCAGAATCAGCATCGCTAGGTCAGTTCTGGATCGATGGCACGACCATGACCCTCAAAATCGCTGTCGCCGGACCTAATGACGATCACGTCCAGTTGCTGCAGATTCCCATGCAGGGTGGTGCGGCTGTGATGCAGGTCTTCCGCCTATCCTCCTACATCAACTTCACCCTGCTGCTGCTGCTCAGCATCGCTGTCGCGTTTCAGTTGCCACTGGTGCTGCTACTCATTAGTTGGATGGGCATCGTCGATGCCGCCACGCTTCGAAGAAAACGTCGATGGGCACTGCTCATCTGCGCCGTCGTCTCGGCCATTACGACGCCACCGGATGCCTTCTCAATGATTCTCATGCTCCTGCCGCTGTACTCCCTGTATGAGTTCGGCATCGTGCTCGTGGCACTCCTGCCAGCTGATCGTGTGGCTGGTCCCAACACTACCTCTGATGGTGATCAGGCCGCATGACCGAGGCAAACGAACTGGACCTTCGCATGATGCGTCAGGCGCTTGATCTGGCCCACCAAGCGGCCATACGAGGTGATATCCCCGTTGGAGCCGTCGTCTATCGAGATGATGAAATTCTTGGTGAGGGTGCCAACCGACGAGAAATTGACAGTGACCCGACCGGCCATGCCGAGATCATCGCCATGCGAGCAGCGGGCACCGCTCTGGGCCGGTGGCGCCTGCATGACTGCAGCATGGCTGTCACTCTGGAGCCGTGTCCCATGTGCGCTGGCGCCTTAGTCAACGCTCGCTTGAAACGAGTGGTGTGGGGCGCTGACGACGCCAAAGCTGGCGCGTGTCGAAGCTTGTATGAAATTCATCAGGATGCCCGACTCAACCATCGGGTTGAGGGCATTGGAGGCGTGCTTGCGGAAGAATCCGTGTCGCTACTGCAGGACTTCTTCAAGACTCGTCGCGATTGATGATCTCATCGATCACCGCCGTGGCGTAGCAACCCTTTGGCAAGATGAATGACACTTCCACCATCGCACCGTGTTCATCAAAGCCACCACCCGCACTGACACCTGCGATAGGAACGATCAAAGGGCGACGACTTCCGGTTGGCGCCGACGATCCGTGCATGATCTCGTCGGTCAAACCATACGCCTTGGCTGCCTGCACTTCCATCTCATCGACGGCACCAGTAGCGCGCCGCATCTTTCGGCCCCACAACGGTCCGGTAGCTGATTCAACTGGACAATCGCTGTCGACGGCCCCAACCGAATCCAAGAAGCGATCGTGCGTCCAACTAATGTCGTCAGCACCAATTGAATGGAGCGTCCCTGCAGCCTCCCGCAGGGACAGCACATCGTTGAAGACCGAAGACTGCACCGAATCGGTCCAGTAGCGACGCACCGGCCGGGGCAAGGCCGCCATCACATCCTCCGGCGAAGCCCCCTGGCTGAGCATCTTCAGCGCATGAATTTCCGCATGCCACTTGCGTGGCCAACCTGCTGCCGCCAAATCGAACTGTCCTTGGTCGTAGTACCTGCGGCGATCTTCCTCGGCCGATGGCCAGGCCGGCCCGTCGGTGCCAAGCCACGCATCAAGCACGCCACCAATGTCACCAAGCAACAATCGCGACCCCATACATGGATTGGCCCCACGGTGGCCGAATCGCTGCTCCATGAACCTGTTAGAGAGTCCCCTCCGTTGAATATCCAACAGTTGACGATGGATACACGGTGCTTGGAGGGGATCGATGTCGCGAATGCGAATACAGAAACGGTTCGCAACGAGCTGCCCCAGCCTGATGCGCCGCTCATGCCGCATCACACGCTGAAGAGATATGTCTTCTTCATCAAGTTCGGGAAGCATGGCGTCGGGCGCGTGAATCGTAATCCACTGCTGCGTCACGGCCATACGATCTTTCGTGCCAGCCCATGAGACCTTGGATGGCTTGACACCGAGTTGCTTGGCCACACGATGAACCATCGTCTGATGGTCAACGCCGTGTTTGACCACCCAAGCAGCAATGTGTTCCCCACTGCCGGTGGGCTCCAATGCACCAATCTCTTCGACGAGAAAATCCTCGGGCCGAATGCGAATTCGACCAGACGCTGGAGTAAATGGCGTTGGATCTACTCCCACTCGGGTTTCCCTTCCTGCCCAAGGTCATCATCTTCCTCAAACTCATCAAGCGGAGGTAGTACCGGCCCGGACGGTGTCCCTTCCCGTTCCAACTCATCAAGCACGCTCTCGCTGACAAAGATCCCCACGTCACTACCCACAGCCAGCGCCACAGCGTCCGATGGGCGAGCATCGATTTGGATCTTCTCCCCCTCGTGCTCCAAGCAGAGCATCGCATAGAAGGTGCCCTCGCTGAGGTCATGAATCACCACATGGTCGAGTCGTGCCCCGAGCGATAAAATGACCGAGGAGAGCAATTCGTGCGTCATCGGGCGGGGAATAGGGATCTGCTTGACCCGCCGCTCGATCGCGTAGGCCTCGGCTACACCCACAACAATGGGAAAACGACGATTCCCGCCGACCTCGCACAACTCGATGACCTGCACATCACTCAATTCGCCAATGAGAATTCTGGAGAGTTCGACAGGGATATCCATTCAATGTTGCTCCGGCAAGGATGGTAACGTCGCAAGGGACTGCGTCATGGTGTCTGGTTCGATAGAATGTCCGGATTCAACTTTTGCCCGAAGCGGCCATCACAATCAGGAACCACCATGAACACTACTTGCTACGAATTCACATCTGAGTCGGTTTCGATGGGCCATCCCGACAAGATGGCTGACCAGATTTCAGATGCCATTCTTGATGCCATGCTTGGCGTGGATCCCCTGTCACGCGTTGCGTGTGAAACGATGGTGACCACTGGCCTGGCTGTCATCGCAGGTGAAGTCACATGCGATGGATACGTCGATATCCCATCAATCGTCCGTGACACCATTCGAGAGATTGGATATACCGACTCCCACATGGGCTTCGATGCCGACTCCTGCGCCGTCATGGTGACGCTGGACAAGCAGTCACCGGACATTGCCCAAGGTGTCACCAAGGGGCAAGGACTCAACACCGAACAAGGTGCTGGGGATCAAGGTCTCATGTTCGGATTCGCGTGCAAAGACACCGAATCGCTCATGCCCCTCCCCGCCGAGTTAAGCCACCAATTGGTCGCTCGCCACACAGAGGTACGCCGAGATGGAACCATTCCCCATCTTCGACCCGACGCCAAATCCCAAGTCACCGTCAACTACGATGGCATCACGCCCACGAGTATCAAGACGGTCGTGTTCAGCACGCAGCATGGTCCGGAGTGGACTGAATGCCACGATAAACTCACCGAAGCAGTGACAGAGCACATCATCAAGCCAGTACTCGGTTCGTGGTGGAACGAGGAAAAAATTGAAGTCTGGGTCAATCCCACAGGCAAGTTTGAAGTTGGTGGTCCGATGGGCGACTGCGGCCTGACGGGTCGAAAGATCATCGTCGATACCTACGGTGGTCGCGGACGACACGGCGGTGGCGCCTTCTCCGGCAAGGATGCCACCAAGGTCGACCGCAGCGCTGCGTACATGGCCCGCTACATTGCCAAGAACGTCGTGGCCGCGGATCTCGCAGACGTGTGCGAAGTACAACTTTCCTATGCCATCGGCAGGGCTGAGCCTACGTCGGTGCATGTGGACTGCCAAGGGACCAATCACGTCGATGAGGACGTCATCCGAAAAGCCATCACTAAGACCTTCCAGTTGACCCCTGCCAAAATCATTGAGACACTCGACCTTCGCAAACCGATCTTCAAGTGCACTGCTGCCCATGGCCACTTTGGCCGCACCCCTGGCGAAGGTGGACCGGGCACCTTCAGTTGGGAAAAGACTGATCGCGTCGAAGCACTCCAGAAGGCTGCGTCGCTCGATGTCGTCAACGCCTGAGCCCCGCGCACGCCCCGTTGCAACCGCGAGTCCCACCCGCAAGGTTGCGCTCTCGCATCTCGCCAACAAGGTGCGTCGCGGAGGGGAGATGTTCCCGATCCCGGTGGACATCACCGGTCTATCACCGCGAGATGCGAGATTGGCCGAAGCCATCGATCGGGCTGCAACCATTCGGTGGATGACCCTGCAAGCCATCCTCGAACCGATGCTCAAGCACCCCTGGAACGATCAAGCACCAGAAGTCATCGCGGCGCTCCTCGGTGGGACTACGCAACTGCTGTTACTCGATCGGGTGCCCGATCACGCGGCGATCAGCGAAGCGGTTGGATGGTGCCGCACCACCAAGGCAGCAAGCGCCGCAGGTGTCGTCAATGCCATCCTTCGAAATGTCACTCGGATTCGTGGCGAGCGTCTTAAGCATGTAGATCCCGATCGTCCCGACGTCCTGCTCCGTGAAGATGGCAGTGGATGGTCGCTGACGCAACCGATCTTTCAAGGGTCCCCCTTGGTGGCTATGGCTGCTCAGTGCGGCTGTCACACGACGTGGCTGGAGCGAATCGCCACGGCATACTCGGCCGACACGGCCAGAGAAATCGCGATGCACAGCATCGCCGAGGCGCCGCTGATTCTGCATGGGGCAGGACCTCATGAGTCTCTGATCGACCATGACCTGCCCGGCTTCCAAGTACTGAAAGCTGGCCATAATCTACATGAGGTATTGACCGCTTTCCCCAAGGCCATCGTGCAAGACACCACCGCCGCGGCGCCCGTCAACGCCACCTCGGCCATGGCTCCGCAAATCGCCTTAGATCGCTGTGCTGGCCGCGGCACCAAGTCCCGTCAACTCGCCGCCCTCCACCCATCGGCTCGCATCATCGCGTGTGATACGAATGCTGCGCGGCTCAAGGACCTCGATGACCTCCCTGAAACACACGTCGGTCGCATCGAGGTTGGCGGAAAGAACCCCCCCGAGGAGTTGCGTGGCAAGGTCGATCTACTGCTCCTCGACGTTCCGTGCACCAATACCGGTGTCCTGGCCCGACGACCCGAAGCTCGGCATCGAGTCGATCCAACCACCCGAACAACCCTTCGTGACTTGCAGCGTCAGATTGCCGCCGACGCCCTCCCTTGGCTCTCGCCCACGGGCACGCTGGTCTGGGCCACCTGCAGCATTGAGCGGGAGGAGAACGAAGCCCAAGTGGAGTGGCTCACGCAGTGGCACCCACTGCAAGTGGTTTCGATGGCTGGGCAAACCGGCACCGGGCTCCCAGGTGATCCGCCAACCACATGGAAAGACGGTGGCTTCTTCGCCATGCTTCGGCACCGACACTGATCACGGTCATCATCGCTACAATTCTCCGCTTTGATCGTCGGACCCCAACCTAGGCCCCCACCCCAATGCAACTCGCCACCCTCATTTCACCAGATGTCATCCGCGTCCCGCTTCGCAGCGAGGATCGCTTCGGTGTCATTCGAGAATTGGTCGAGTTGCTCGGCGAGCAGGGGATGGTGAGCGATGTTGAACGCGCCGTCGAGACTGTCTGGGCACGCGAACAAGAACGCACCACGGGCATCGGTGAAGGCCTTGCCGTTCCGCATGGCCGATGCGACTGCATTGATCGACTGGTGCTGGCCATTGGTCGCCCCGCCACACCGATTGACTTCCAATCATTCGATCACAAGCCCGTTCGCATGGTGGTGCTTGTCTTGTCACCACCTGACGACACCGCCTCACATATTCAAGTACTCGGTGGCATCAGCCGTATGCTCAGCAATCGCATGGTGCGCGAAGCGGCCTACACGGCCGAAACTGCTCAATTATTGACTGACGTTCTTCAGGGGAAGTCCTGACGGTCTCGCACTGCTCGATAGTTTTGTAGCGCGGTATCAAAGTCCTCCACCGCACCTACTCCCAGTGATGCGCGAGCCGCCACGGCTGCCCCCGCGGCTGCATCAGCCCCTGACGCGTCGCCCTGTGACAAACGAACCTCTGCCAGCATGATCCACGCCATTGCGTCATCTGGCTGCTCTTTGACGTACTGCTCCAACAATGGCGCCGCATCGGCCACGCGTCCTTGTTGCAACATGGCCAGCGTCTGATACTGCAGTGCAGCAGATCCATCGGCAATCCGTCCCGCGGCCTGCAAATCTCCTCGACGGAGCGCCAACTGCACGGCGGCATATCGCAAACGCGCCCACTGAGGCTCAGACTGAACAACGGCTTCCACGATGGCCGGGGCCTGCTCAGGCGGCGACAGTGACACTTGGAGCATCATCTGCTCAATGGCTACCACTTCATTGGGCTTGGACATGGTTTGAACCATTTCTAGAAGGCGAGACGCTTCTGCTAGTTGCCCAAGCTGCGCGTAGATCCTTGCCATTGACAATAGGGTGTTCGGGTTGGTGGCCATGGCAAAGCCACCGCTTCCCATGCCGCCTGACCACTGATACCACCTGATGGCATGCTCGGCTCGATCACGTTCTTCGCTAGTGAGCGAGGAATACCCCGGCTGCATTGGTACCTCGATCCGTTTTCGAATACCCAAAGCCATACGGTTGCCTTGTACAGCCATGAGTTGTGTAGCCCCTGCCTGCACAGTCGCCAATACGCCGATCGCCGCGGCGATCAGAAACACAATCCCGCCGCCCTGCAATACGCCGCCCTTCTTGAGCACCCAACGATGAAAGGATCCATTGGCATCGACAATAATTCGCCATGCTTTCCAGCACAACCACGTCACGGTCGAGGCGGCACCGAGCGACAACAACAACGGCACTAGACCGTAGGCCCCACGCCAAGCGAGAAAACTCAGGAACATAATCACCGCTAACGTAATCTCGCCGGTCCAAGTTAAATCCCACCGTTTTTTGGGCCGATCTAGGTCGCCGTGAGTGGCGGCACCCAACACAGGCAACCCCCACTGCATGGACAGTGCGTCATTGGGGCATGCTTCGATGCAATCAGACGTGCGCATGCATCCGGCGTCGATGACCTTTCTATACGCAACGATCTGTTCGTGGACTCGCACATTGGACGTACATACGGCCGTACAGTACGCGCAGCCTTGACAGTTGTCATCAACATGCACACGGCGGAGCGCCAGTTTGTCCAAAGGCATGAAGAACCCGCCATAGGGACAGGCGTATGTGCAAAATCCTTTGGCACCCAGGAAATATACCGTCACGAATCCGCACAGAAACAGAAAGACCACCGCCACACCAACGCCTGGCATTGTGGCCCACAAATCGCGTGTCAACAGTTCAACCCGAAAGCCATTCCATGTGAGCTCGGGGCGTGTGTAGGGGGCCACGACGAGCCGATAGAAGATTGGCCAGATAAACATATAGATCGCCAGCAGAAATGGCGCGAGCATGAGCAAGCGGCTGCGAAAGGCGCGGGGGCGAACACCGACTTTGGAAAGCAAGCGGAGGCACCAATCTTGCAGCAGCACGAGGTGGCAACCCCAACCACAGAACCAGCGACCCAATATGGCCGTCGACAGCAGCGCCACAGCAAAGAAGATGGCCCCAGCATTGATGATGCCGTCTGACACCGTTTGGATCGACTCGGAGGGTTCCACCGCTGAGAGCGTCTCCCACCCGTAGGGAAGTCCCAACCACCAGATCAGGATGTGCAGAATCATCACAACTTGCACGATGACCAGTATGGTCAGCCGGAGTTTCCAGCGACGCCCCCACCCCTTGGCCTTGCCTTTCTCAGGCAGGACGCGGAGTTCAATCCCCTTTGGTTGATTGGGCACGCACGACACAATTTAGATGGTACGAAATGATGGCCCCGCCAACACCGATCAGTCAGTTGAGGAGTTTTATCCAATGCTGGCGGAAGTCTTCCTGCTGCTCCAGTGGCAGCGAGGACTCTTCGATCGCCATGCGAAGCTTCCGCAGCGCCTTGTTCTGGATTTGCCGGACCCGTTCCTTGGTCAGCCCGATGAGTTTGCCAACCTGCGACAGGGTTCGTGGCCTCGCGTGGGTGATGCCCGCGGCGTCACCAGGTCCGATGCGGAATCGATGATGGATCACTTCCTGCTCGACCTCACTGAGATTAGCGGCATTTTGCAGAACCAGATGTCGAACCTCGTCGGCACTGTCCTGCAGCTCCTGAAGGCGTCGCTCTTGGGGGTAGTTGCTTCGTTCCAGATCTGGGTCGAGGCCGATTGAAAATCGCTGTCGATATCGAAGATGCTTGCCACCGTGCCGGGAGAACGACTTGAGAATGGCCCGACATCCATAGGTCGAAAACTTGAATCCACGGCCGATGTCGAACTTGTCAATACTCCGCATGAGGGCCATGTTGCCTTCGCTGATCAGTTCGCCGTAGTCCATATCACCCATGTTGATGCGTTTGGACATTGCCAGCACCAGAGCGAGATTGCACTCGGCAATGAGATGGCGAAGTTGATGTTGCGTGCGATACCAGTGGTGGAGTTGGGCCTTTTGCCGGCGACCGGGCCTGTTGGTGCGAACGGCAGATTGGGCCTTATGGAGTCGGAATCGGGCATAGTTGTACTGAAGGAAGGCAACCTGCTCTTGGGCTTTGGACAGCACGACCGATGAACGTTCCCGAAGCGGCTTGGTGCCGGCAAGGGATTCGCCCAGTGGTCGCATGAGCGGTCCATACCAGCCGGTGTCTGGAATGGGCAGTGGTGGAGGGTCGTCCATGATGCGTTTTTTGGCCCCGGGTCGCTCGAACTCCTCCGAGGGCACGAATTCCACTTTCATGTGGAGCAGCAGGTCGATTGATGGCACCGCTGGTGGATGGAGCAGATACTCGTTGTTGTCCCATTCATTCCTCTGGCTGATCATTGCCACCGTCCTCCTGACGAAATTTTGCCCCTCACAGGCATTGTGCGCGCACTGATAGCCCGCAACAGCACCGCTACGCCTCCGCAGCAGGCGGGGTTCGTCCTATTCAAGAAATGCGTTTGCCCGGGTTCACCGGCGCCCCAAAAGTCGCAAAATCCCTCAACACGCATCATGCTATTCCCTTCAACGCACTTGTTGGGGAATACTTGCCAAAGATTTTTGGCGTTGGCCTGCTGGGGTTGAATGATGCGGGTGGGTTCCCTGAAGGATCAGGGGGAGTTCTAGAGCCCCGCTCCCGGCGGAGGGTTATTCAGGGTCCCCGCCAGAGAGGTCATAGATCCAACCCTCGCCGGCACGTGACCAGTCGAGCACTTCGCCGTCGTTGAAGAACAGTCCCAACTCACGCTGAGCGGCCTCGGTGCTATCCGAGCCATGGATGAGGTTGAAGCTGTTGGAAACACCGAAATCGCCGCGGATGGTGCCTGGTTCGGCGTTGCTGCCGAAGGTGGCACCCATCATCTTTCGGCAGATGGCAATGGCCCCAACGCCACGGAGTGCCAGCACGAGTACTGGCGAGGATGTCATGAATCCCACGAGTCCGTCGTAGAAGGGCTTGCCTTGGTGTGATTCGTAGTGGGCGGCAGCCAGTTCGCCTGAGATCTGCATGAACTTGGCCCCGACGACCTGAATGCCTTTGTCCTCGAACCGGCTGATGATGCGGCCCATGAGGCCACGCTGCACGGCGTCGGGCTTGAGGATGATGAGGGTAGTTTCCATTGCTTGCTCGCTCCTGTGGGAAGCGGGGCATGGTAACGCGTGAGGTAACGAATCGCCAAAGTCGATGTGCGAAACCAGAAAGCCGCAAGCCCTACACCCCTTGTGCTGTTGATGGTCTCATAGCCTCATCGCCTCTTGTTCTGAGCCTGCACAAGACGGCGAAATACTTGCTGCGCTGCTAGGTTATGTCCCAGTGAGGAATGGATCCTCCGACCACAGGGATGGAGCCCCAGGTGCCAGTGGCAACCAAGAAGAGAACCCGCACCGCCGCGACCGCCGAGTCGATGGCTGCCAGTCAGCGTGAGATCTCCGTCAGCGAGTTCTTTGCCAAGAACCGCCATCTGCTCGGATTCGACAACCCTCGCAAGGCGATGCTCACGACGGTCAAAGAAGCCGTGGACAATGCGCTCGATGCGTGCGAAGAAGCGGGCATCCTTCCATCGCTCAAGATTCACCTGCTGCAACTTGAGGAAACCCGCTTCAAGATCACCGTGCAGGACAATGGGCCGGGCATCGTCCGCCGCCAGATCGAGAACATCTTTGGAAAGTTGCTGTACGGATCAAAGTTTCACCGCATGAAGATGAGCCGCGGCCAGCAAGGCATCGGCATTTCAGCCGCGGGTATGTACGGGCTGATGACAACGGGCAAGCCCGTCAAGATCATCTCCAAGACGAGCCGCAGAAAGCCCTCGCATGAAGTGGTCTTGAAGATTGACACGTCCAAGAACAAGGCCGAAGTGGTCAGCGACACGGAACACCCCGAAGACGACGCGCTCTTCCCACAAGGTCACGGCACGATCGTCTCCATCGAACTCGAGGGCAAGTACCAGAAGGGCCGCCAGAGCGTCGACGAATACCTTGAACAAACAGCCATCGCCAATCCGCACGCCGAGATCACCTACATCACGCCGGCCAATGAAACGATTCTGTTCCCGCGAGCTGTCAAGGAATTGCCCGAAGAAGCCAAAGAGATCAAGCCCCACCCCAAGGGCATCGAACTTGGCACACTGATTCAAATGCTCGAGCGAACCGAGGCACGGCAACTCGGAGGCTTCTTGCAGAAGGACTTCTGCCGTGTCGGTCAGCAGAAAGCCAAGCAACTCGCCGAGGGTTCGGGCATGACCTCGCGGACCTGGGTTAAGAATGTCGGACACGCCCAAGCCGAGAAACTCTACAAGTCAATTCAAAGCACGCGCATCACGTCGCCGCCAACAGATTGCTTGGTGCCCATCGGCTCCAAGGCACTCCTCGCTGGCTTGCTCAAGGAAGTTCAAGCAGAGTTCTTCGCCGCGGCCACGCGCCCCCCTGCCGTCTATCGCGGCAACCCATTTCAGATGGAAGTGGCGATTGCTTTTGGCGGGGAACTCAAGACCGAAGAATCCGCCCGCATCATTCGATTCGCCAACCGCGTGCCGCTTCTCTATCAACAGAGTGCGTGCAGTTCATTCAAGGCCGTCGTCGAAACTGGATGGAAAAATTACAGCCTGCAGCAGCCCCGCGGCGGATTGCCGGTGGGCCCCCTCGTCATCATGATTCACATGGCCAGCGTCTGGGTGCCATTTACCAGTGAGTCCAAAGAAGCAATCGCCGACTACGATGAGATCCGCAAAGAGATGCGTCTGGCGTTGCAGGAGTGTGGACGCAAACTTGGCATTTACCTGCGTCGCCGACAGCGGATGAAGAAGGAATCCGAACGCCGCAGCATTTTTGAGCGCTATATCGGAGAGATCTCACAAGCCTGCAACGCGATCACTGGAGTTGATACAACGAAGTTGTATGCGGCCTTGCACAAACAGGCCGAGAAGAAAACCGCCCAAGCGGATCAGATGCTCGATGACGAGGGCAAGGTGCTCGATGACGGCGGTCGCCTGGCCAAAGACACCGACGTCATCATCATTGATGATCTTCAAACCGGCGGGCAGGTAGCGTCGGATGAAGAGGACCTCTTTGGCGGCGCCACACTCAAGAAGCGTCGACGCAAGAGCACGGCCAAGAAGAGCAAGACCACACGCACGAAAAAGAAATCGAGACGCTGATGGCCAAGAAGAAGAAGACCGCAACTAAGAAGGTGGCGAAGAAGACGGCAACCAAGACGGCTTCGAAGAAGACGGCGACCAAAAAGCGGCGAGGGCCGGTTAGTAAGGAACGCGACAAGGTCACCAACCGCGCAATCGAGTTGCTTGCTGACGGAATCGCGCGTGATGGCCTCAAGGGCCGCGAGCCAAGCGTCGAAATTCCGCTTCGCACCGTCACCAATATGAAGTGGAACAAGCGCAAGCGCATCCTTGAGATGGGCGATTCCACGCAGACACGCAGCCTCTTCAATGTCGGCCAGGCCCGCAAGTTCATGCAAACACTGCTGCTTGCCAAAGGGAGTCGAGAACTCATCAAGGCCGAGAAGACGCTCAGTCTACGTGGCATGTACTACATGTCGCTGCACACGATCGATGGGACCAAGGAACAGACCTTCAACGATCAGGGTGAATCCGACACCGTGCTTGAGGACTTAGAGGTTTCACTGGGCGGTCTTCGTGAGGAACTTCACGTCTTTGCCAAGAAGCGAGGCACGATGGTCGGCAACATCACGGTCGAAGACAACGGTGACGAGATCGACTGCCGTCGCATGGGAACCGGTGGGTATGCGATCCCAAGCATCTGCGAGCCAAGCGTCATTCAGTTCAAGAAGTGCGATGCCAAGTTTGTGTTACATGTTGAGAAGGACACCGTCTGGAGTCGTTTCAACGAAGATCGCTTCTGGGAAACGCACAACTGCATATTGACAGAAGGCTCAGGGCAGCCCCCTCGCGGCGTGCGGCGTCTTCTGCATCGGCTCAACAAGGAACTCGGCCTGCCCATCTACTGCCTGCTCGATTGCGACCCGTGGGGGCATTACATTTACAGCGTCATCAAGCAAGGATCGATCAATCTTGCGTTTGAGAGTCAGCGTATGGCGATTCCCGATGCCAAGTTCATCGGCATCCGGGCCGAAGACTACGACCGGTGCGAGCTCTCTCCCGATGTGCGTATTGCACTGAACGACCGCGACATCACCCGAGCGCGGCAGATTGCCGAGTATCCGTGGTTCAAAGACAAGCGCCCGTGGCAGAAAGAGATCAAACGCCTTCTTGCCAACGGCTTCAAGATGGAAGTTGAGTCCCTGATTACCAAGGACATCTCCTACGTCACCGAGGAATATGTCCCGGCGCGGCTCAAGGCGAAGGACTTTTTGGACTGATGTGGCGATCACCTTGGTAACGAATTCGGCGAATGAAGTCCCGAAATCTAGTTAACACGCGCCGCGTGGGGGTTCGCAGTAACTTCAATCGAAGTTTGAATCGCTCACGCCAATCCGTCAATTGAAATGG
>CAZGFN010000036.1:0-26435 GCA_964524945.1 uncultured Isosphaeraceae bacterium | reverse complement strand
TGGTGTGTAACTGGAGTATGCCCACATGACTGGTACGATCAATGTTCGTGTCCGATACGTTGAGTGCGACCCCATGGGCGTTGCTCACCACACGGTGTACCCCGTGTGGTTCGAAATCGGGCGAACAGAACTTCTTCGTGCAACCGGGGGGAACTACGCGGATATGGAGCGGGACGGCGTATTACTTGCGGTGGTCAAGCTGGAAGTGACCTACAAACAGCCTGCACGATATGACGACGAGTTAACACTTGAAACAGTCGTATCGTCGTGTGGTCACGTCAAGATAGAACACACCTATGTGCTTCGACGTGGTGATGATGTGTTAGCAACAGGCAGAACGGTACTGGCCTGCCTGGGTCGCGATGGTCGCCCACGCGAACTGCCAACATCGATTGCCGAGCACTCCGCATAGCAATACAGTGCGGTTGCCAATCAGACGCGACCGATACGCACATCGACTTTGGTAATGGCAACCGGGCACGCCGCTCGCAATTCCTGCAGAAGGCCGCCACGCAGACATCGGTCCAATTGAAACCCAACGGCCGACGATGACACAATCACTCGTGCTACACCCCCACGCATGCCGTCGATACGACAGGACGTGCGAAGATGCGATGGCGCGCACGCCTCCCATGCGTCGCCAAAGTCACCAATTCGTCGTGACACGGTGGTCCACTGTTGGTGCAGTGATGCGACCATGTCCGTCATCGCCGATGTACGGTCCGGGCGGGTTCGCCACGTTCGGAGTCGATCGATGTGTGTTGCGGCAATGGTCGTAGCAGTAGGCACAGGCGGCATGCTATCGACATCGACCATTGGGCCCAACCCTGCACAACTTCCCAACAATGGCGTATGCTCCGCTCCCCCATGACCACAATCAGAATGGACGGCTTGGTAAAACGCTATGGCACCGTGACTGCGGTGAAAGGCATCGATCTGACCATTGAGTCTGGAGAGCTGTTCTTTCTGCTGGGCCCATCAGGATGTGGAAAGACCACGCTGCTGCGAATGCTCGCTGGGTTTCTTGAGCCAAACAAGGGACGGCTGTTTTTTAACGATCAGGATGTCACAACCCGGCCTGCCAATAAGCGAAATACCGGCATGGTGTTTCAAAGTTACGCCCTGTGGCCACACCTCACGGTCCGTCAGAACGTCGCATATGGGCTAGAAGTCCGCAAAGTCTCCTCGTCAGAGCGAGATCGCAGGGTCGACGAAGCCCTCGAAGCCGTCCAACTCGCCGCCCTAGGCGAACGAAAGCCCAATGAACTCTCTGGAGGCCAGCAACAACGAGTCGCACTGGCCCGCGCCTTAGTTGTTGAGCCAAGCGTCGTGCTCCTCGACGAACCATTGAGCAACCTGGACGCGCGCCTTCGTCAGCGAATGAGGGCTGAAATTCGACGAATTTGCAAGGAACGTGGCCTAACGGGTGTCTACGTGACTCACGATCAAGAGGAGGCCCTCTCGATGGCTGACCGCATTGCGCTTCTTCGCGATGGGGCCATTGAACAAATTGGCACGCCGGAAGGCATGTACGGGCGGCCACGCTCCCGCTTTGTGGCTGAGTTCTTGGGCGATACCAATCTCATCTCGGCCACCATCACTGGCCGGCAGGGCGACCGCATTACCCTTGATACGCCCCTGGGGACATTGCACTCAATCATGCCCGATAGCGAGTTGCCAGATGCTGGCAATGTCACCCTTTCGATACGGCCAGAGGCCTTCATCGGCGGGCCCAATCCAGAGGGGCACCCTGTTATCTCTGGCCGAATTTCCCAACGAATGTTCCTTGGCGAGCGATGCCAACTGACCGTTGATACGACCAGCGAACAGGCCGATGCCATTGATGTCTTGGAGTTTGGGCAGGATGCCCAAGCCAGTGCCGTCGGGCAAGACAAGTCTTATTGGGTGTCGCCCGATGATGTTGTCATCCTGACCGACTGACTTCGCCACAGAACGTAACACGCTCAACTCATTTTGCTGCCCATCGCAGCCATTTGGGCATGACACAGGGGGCCACAGCGCCCATGACGTCCTTGATCACTCAAGGCCGCGCATTGCTTGGCGTGTATCTGCATGTACGCATATTTTTGCGGCTGTTCGCCACAAATAACAACATTTTGCGCGTTTTCCTGCCTGTTATGACTTTGTTGGCTCCTTCTTTCTCCGCCGTTTGTTCTCGGCATGACTGTACGGCTGTATAACTTCGTCATCGGTACCTGGTCCGCTGTTGGCCGCCCCCGTCACCCCTTGGGTGGGTGCTGGACCCCCGCTCACGCAGGGAAGCCTACCCCTCTACCCAGGTGCATGGTTGGGTTATGGGACTAACGATGCGCCATGTGTTTCACGTGAAACCTGCTCTTTGGTTGTGCGTCGCGTGGGCGTTTGTCGAGTGATCTTGCAGAGAATCTGCCAGCGAGGTGTTTCACGTGACACCATCTGGTACAACACACACTCGATCGCGTGGCGATGGCCACATATTGACCCTGAATTCATCTTGCCTGCACAAGGAGGTGCGCCGTGGCATCACGCAAGACCACCAAATCCCCCGCTTCATCAACTTCGAAGGCTGCAGCCAAGGGTAAGGCCAAGCCTGTTGCTAAGAAAAAACGACGGCTCGGAATGGGCCTCAGTGGGATGATTGGCTCCCCTGTTGAGGTAAAGCCGACTCAGGTGCCAGCTGCCAAGGAGGCTCTGGCCGTAACTCCCAAGGCCCCCGTCGCCCAGGCCCACAAGCCCACACTGTCGCCGCCTCAAGTTGGTGTGCAATCTGATACCGCTATCGCGGACTCGTCGTTCCTGCATATTGAGGTGGGCTCCATTCGACCCAATGACCGGCAACCCCGCCAGGCCATCATCGATTCTTCGCTGGAGCCACTCATTGCATCAATCCGGACCGCTGGCGTGATGCAGCCTGTCGTAGTTCGTCCCTCGGGCCCCGACGGGCAACATGAACTTGTTGCGGGCGAACGCCGGTGGCGAGCCGCTACGGCTGCAGGACTCTCAAGCGTCCCGGCAATCGTGCATGACATCGACGACCAGACAGCTGCTGAGTGGGCCATCATTGAAAATGTTCAGCGGGAAGACCTGGATGCCATCGAGCGGGCTGACGCATTCCAATTACTGCAAGCCGAATTCGGGCTTACTCATTCTGAAATCGCAGATCAGGTTGGATTGACCCGAGCAGCAGTCACCAATCAGATTCGTCTCTGTGATCTTGACAATGACACCAAATCGCTGATCCGGCAAGGGGCCCTCACCGGCGGTCATGGCCGATGCCTCTTAGCTATCTCGACCGCAACCAGTCGCTTGGACTTTGCCAAACAAGCCATCAAAGAAGAGTGGAGCGTTCGAGAACTCGAGCGTCGCGTGCGGTCCGCTACTAGGTCGCCAGCCACCAATCCCAAAGTAGCCAATGTGTCCGATAACCATCGGGCGCACTTGGACGATCTAGAGCAGCAACTGGCCCAGCACTTGGGTACGAAGGTTCGGATCATCACAGGGCGAAAACGGGATCGCGGCCGACTGCTGATTGAGTTCTACGATCTTGATCAGTTCGATGGCTTGCTTGGGCGAATGGGCTTCGCGTCAACCTGATCAAAGCCATGATGGGGGACGACCAAAGGACGCCCTCGGCCACCGATCCACTTCATGCGTGATATCACCAACCAACGCATACTCGTCACCGGCGCTGCCGGCTTTGTCGGCACAGCCGTTGTGCAGGCATTGCATGCGCGTGGCTGCGCCAATGTGGACACACCTTCAAGCAAGGAGTGCAACCTGCTCGACCAAACATCGATCGGTGACTACATATGTGCCAACACGCCCGACATCCTCATTCATGCCGCTGCGCGCACTGGAGGTATTGCTTGGAATGTCGAGCATGGGGCTGCGGCATTTCACGACAACCTACTCATGGCCATCAATGTGTTTGATGCAGCAGCACACCACGCCTGTTCGCACATCACACACGTATCAACATCAATCGCCTACCCCGCCAATGCGCAAGTTCCATTTTGTGAAGATGACCTTTGGAACGGATTGCCTGGTGGCCCAACAGCCGGGTACGCGCACGCCAAAAAAATTGGTGGGCTTCTGTTGTCTCATATCACTGGCGAATCTAACATGACTGGCGCTGTTGTCATGCCCGCAAACATCTATGGTCGCGGCGCTCGCATGGATTCCGATCGTTCCAATGTTGTTGGGGCCATGGTACATCGATTCGTCGATGCAAAACGCCGATCGCTTGCCGCAGTGCAATGTTGGGGAAGCGGTACCGCTGAACGTGAATTCATTCACATTAACGATGTTGCCGAAGGAATCGTGCTCGCAACAGAGCGAGTTGATGACCCATCTCCAATCAACCTTGGCACGGGAAAATCGGTCGCCATCCGGCGGCTTGCAGAACTCGCCGCAAATGCGGCTGGATGGAATGGGGAGATTGAGTGGGACACAACCAAGCCCGATGGAGTTTTGAAGGTGTGCTGTGATATTTCCCGCATGCGTGACATGCTGAACTGGACACCGACGACATCTCTGGACGATGGACTGCGAGACATGGTGCATTGGTACAAAAACCTTGGAGAGACTGGTTCGTGATGAGTGAACACGCCAAGACGACCGATGTGTTGTCATTTGATATCGAGGATTGGTTTCACATTGTCGAAGTGCAATCACTGGCCGACTCGAGCCGCTGGCCCGATCTGGAGTCGCTCGTTGAGCGATATACCGAGTGGATCATCGAAACAGTCACGGAGGCCGGGGTGACGTGCACCTTTTTCGTCCTTGGTTGGATCGCTGAGCGGTATCCCAAACTCATCGAACTCATGACACAGAACGGACACGAGGTCGCAACCCACTCCTATTGGCACCGCAAGGTCTACGAACTCACACCAGACATGTTCCGTGAGGACATGCAGCGATCTATTGATGTGATTGAGTCCGCGGGGGGCCAAAAAGTCCTCGGATTCAGGGCCCCATCATTCTCTATTACACCAGGTACCGAGTGGGCCTTTGATGTAATGCACGATCTCGGATTGCGCTACGACGCAAGTCTCTTTCCAGCATCTCGCGCACACGGCGGTTACCCGTGTCCCGAGGGGCCGCACATCTTCACCGATGCGCCCTCTGGACGCCCGATGCCCGAATTACCAATGAGTGTGATGCGCGTTGGCCCCAAGCGGCTGGCATTTTCCGGCGGCGGCTACTTGCGACTATTGCCGCTCTGGCTCATCCGCCGTGGCTTCGAACAGTCGCACCGCCGAGGCTTGCCGGCAGTCATCTATCTACATCCGCGCGACTTTGCACCAGACTGCCCGCGAGTACCGATGCCACTGCACCGCCGATTCAAGTGCTATGTCAACACACGTGGTACCAAGGACAAGCTCCGATCACTGTTGTCGCAGTACCAGTTCGCCTCATGCGCTCAGGTGCTCGGAGTTGATGACTCGACTGCGTGATCGCTGGGCAACCAAATCACGCAGCGCTTCGATGACACCGTCGTCAGCAGATTTACAATTACCTTCTCCAACCACATCACGCAATCGTGTTATGTCGGCCCATGACTGTTGGATGTCGCCAACTCGAGGTGGGCCAAAGTGCACTGCGGCTTGGGCTCCGATGATGCCTTCGAGGGCCGACACCAACCACAGCAAGTCTCGTGGCACTCCAGTTCCAACATTCATGGCGCCTTGTACTGGTTCCATGCCGACATGAAGCATGGTGTCCACAACAAAGCCAACAGGCACAAAGTCTCTCGTTTGCCGCCCATCGCCGTCGATACGGAGTGGCTCGCCACGCAGCAATCGACCTGCGAAGTTCGCCGCAACCGCGGCATAGGCAATGTTGTCGCGCTGCCCCGGTCCGATGACATTGAAGAGCCGAAGGCTCGTTGCTCGAAGCCCGCTCCCCACATGTCTCTGAATGATCTGCTCGGCCCGAAGTTTGCTCTTGGCATATACCGATATGGGCGACACTGTCGCATCCTCGAAAATGGGGGGC
Organism: uncultured Isosphaeraceae bacterium; assembly: GCA_964524945.1. Taxonomy (GTDB): domain Bacteria; phylum Planctomycetota; class Phycisphaerae; order Phycisphaerales; family SM1A02; genus UBA12567. Next base: position 20,438 of record CAZGFN010000036.1, on the reverse strand, counting down.
TTCGCTTCCTTGCCATACACAGCGCAACTTCCAGCGAATGTCATCGTTGCGCCCACTTTGGCCGCCGCAGCCGCAATGACATCTGTTCCCACTTCATTCGTCCGCTCGCACGACTGAGGGTCCGCTTGGCAGGCGGGGACCGACGCCATCGCGGCCAGATGAAAAACCGCAGCAGCACCATCGACTGTCTGCTGAACAACAGTCGGGTCGGCCACACTTCCTTCCACCAAACGCACGCCCACAGGCACATCGGCAAGTGATCCAGATGAGCCGTCATCCAGCACGGTGACCAACGCGCCAAGCACTTGCAATTGGTCAACGAGGTGCCTGCCAATAAATCCCGCGCCGCCTGTGACAACGACCGGAATATCGTGCCAGCAACTTGCCGATTGCTTATCGTTGGTCATGGAATCTCCATGTTGTCGATCAATCGCACATCGCCAAGACGAGCGGCAATCAGTGCGCGTCGCGTGGTAGTGGTGTCATCAATTTCAGCGAGTGACGACGCGTCACGCACGACCGCGTAGTCCACCTTCAAGTCCGCAGCATAAAGTTCTGTTTCCATCAATTGCTCGGCGTCACCGTGAGAACTGGAAGACGCCGCCCGAAGTGCCCGATACAACGCGAGCGCTTGGTGACGGTTATTTGGATCCAGATACGCATTTCGGCTGCTCATCGCCAACCCATCACAATCCCTGCGAGTAGGACCTGAAATAATCTCCAATCCGGGCCATCGCTCTTGGTGTTGCTCGACCAGGGATTCAACAACTCGCAACTGTTGAAAGTCCTTCTCCCCGAACACGGCGCGGCAGGGATGTGTGAGATCAAAAAGTCTGGCTACCACCAGACACACGCCCTCAAAAAAGTGAGGGCGAAAGCGATCTTCCAAGCATGGTGCTATGGCGACATCCGGAAGTGGGGGGCTCCAGCAAGTCTGATCGTCGGGATAGATGACCTCGCGTGGTGGCGCGAAGAGTGCATCGGCGCCCGCATCCGAAGCTGCCTTGCAGTCGTCTTCGAGCGATCGTGGATATGACTCATAATCCTCACCAGGCGAGAATTGTCGCGGATTGACAAAGACTGTCACGACTACCGGTTCTGGCATGGTGCATGCCAATCGAATCAGGTCGAGGTGCCCCTCGTGCAGCGCGCCCATCGTCGGCACAATTGTGCCGCCGCCAATGGACTCAAGCGATGAAATGTCGCGAATGATCTGCATACCAGTTGACGTCCGTGGTGAAAAGGGGCATTGTGGCAGGCTCGGTCCTCGCTGTGTGGTCACCCAAGGCCAAGAAGCGTTTCCTCCCTGGAACCTTGCCATGACACGCCCGACATTCACATATCTCGATCACGCTGCAAGCACGCCGGTTGACTCGCGGGTGCTGGAGGCCATGATGCCCTGGTTTTGCGAGCACCCTGCCAATGCCTCCAGTAGCCATCGGGCCGGGCAAGCCGCAGCAGCAGCCGTTGCACAGGCCCGCCAACAAATTGCTGACATGATTGATGCCCAGCCCGAAAGCGTCACGTTCTGTAGTGGTGCCACCGAAAGTTGCAATCTGGCCATCAAGGGACTCCTGCGAGCACAACTGCGACAGGGCAAGCCTGTTCACATTATCAGTTCAGAAACCGAACATCGTGCTGTACTCGATCCACTAGCACGTCTTGCTCGTGAAGGCGCCTCCGTGGACCTCGTCGGCGCGACGCCTGATGGCATCGTGTTGCCCCAATCTGTCATCGATCGACTTGGGCCAGACACGTCCATGGTCAGCATCATGCTCGTCAACAATGAAATTGGAACAATCAACGATGTCCAAACGATCGCAGAGGTGTGTCAAGAGCGCGGCATTTTGGTGCATTGTGATGCGAGCCAGGCCGCGGGGAAGTGTGAACTCCATCTTCCGTCCCTCAAGGTTGATCTCCTGAGCTTCTGCAGCCATAAGATGCATGGACCCAAGGGTGTTGGCGTGTTGGTTCGTTCTCCACACGCACAGCAGTTTCCCGTTGAATCATTGATCGAAGGCGGGGGACAAGAACATGGACTGCGCAGCGGGAGTCTCAATGTGCATGGAATTGTTGGCTTCGGTGCTGCTGCAAAGTTGGTGCAGAATGAACGAAATGACGACTGTCGCCGCATTGGAGCGTTGCGCGATCGCCTAGCCGACATCATTACAACACTCGACCCATCCGCAGTCATTCATGGACTCGATGCGCCCCGTGTACCCCACATTCTCAGTGCGTCCATCCCATCAGCGCCCCCCGGGGGGATTGTGGATCTGCTCAATCCAATCTGCTGCGCCGGCGCAGCGGCATGTAGCTCGGCCGCCAACTCGCCCAGCCACGTCTTAGACTCAATGGGCGTTGATTCCTCCACCGCTGCAGCCACTATTCGGCTGAGTCTGGGGCGGACATCCACACAGCAAGATGTCGATGCCTTTGGGGCTCGATTGGCCACCGTCCTTGCGAGCAAAGTTTGTGGATAACCTGTGGGGATCCCCCAAGACCCCTCTGGGAGGGCTTTATAAGCCCAAAGAAAACAGTGGGTTGCATCTTTTTCTGCACTTTCTGACAGACTGGATGACTCTCAGTTGCCCCGTGGGCCGCATCCAATAGCAGCAGGCAGGTAGTCGCCCGCATCCTGTCCAGACCGCTCGACTCGGACATAGGCCTGCGTGCAGTCGATTTGGGCTCCTTTGGGGTTCCACGTCGCCACAATGGGCGTATTCGCCCGCCCGCCAATCGGTCCGGAATGGGCCGTGATCCACAACTTTGCTGTGCCGCCATCGACTTTGGCGCGATCCACGGTCAGCGTCCAACCCTTTCCTGGGGCTTGGTATTCAACAACCGCCTGGCCATCCTCGACCGAAGCCACAACATAGCCGCCAGCCCATCCGTGCACCGAGGTCACGGTTCCACAACCAGCCAACGACCACACCGAGATGCCACACATCAGTTTCCAAATATTCATGCTCATGCCTCCGCCACAGCCGGCGTGGACAATCCAAGCGCGGTTGCCATTGCCGAACCAAGATCCGCTGGCGATTGACACACATAAACGCCACACGCGGCGAGTACATCCATCTTGGCCTGCGCGGTGTCGTCGGTGCCACCAATGATGGCGCCAGCATGTCCCATGCGTTTGCCTGGCGGCGCGGTTCGCCCCGCAATGAAGGCGGTCACAGGCTTGGTCATATGTTCTTGAATCCAATAACCCGCATCGGCTTCGTCGCTGCCACCGATTTCCCCAATCATCACGACACCAGCGGTTTCGGGATCGTGTTGAAACAAGTCGAGTAATTCAATGAAGCCCAGTCCTCGAATGGGATCGCCACCAATACCTACGCACGTGCTTTGTCCCATTCCCAGTGCCGATGTTTGCCATACTGCTTCATACGTCAGCGTTCCACTGCGGCTGATAATGCCCACACACTTACCCGTCGAGGCATCCTCACGGGCCGTGTTGATGTAGCCAGGCATGATGCCAATCTTGCACCCATTCTCAAAAACGGTGTTCGATCCTTCGCCCGATACTTTGCGTCCCGGCGTGATGATGCCAGGACAATTCGGTCCAATGAGTACGCTTCCGGGAAAGTCGTCCAAGCGTTCTCGCACCCGAATCATGTCCTGCACAGGAATACCCTCGGTGATGCAGCAGATCACCGCAACTCCCGCGTCGGCCGCCTCCAAGATGGAGTCTCCAGCAAACGGGGGTGGCACGAAGATCATTGACGCTGTGGCGTTCGTCTCTTGGACCGCCTGCGCGACGGTGTCAAAGATTGGCAGCCCGTTAGCGTCCTGTTGTCCGCCCTTGCCTGGCGTCACTCCGCCAACCACTTGGGTGCCGTAGTCCAAGCAGCCTTTGGTGTGAAAGGCGCCCGAGGAACCTGTAATGCCTTGGCAGATGACCTTGGTGGATCCGTCGACAAGAATGGACATTCAGAACACTCGCTTTGCGTAAGGAATTTGATACGTGAACTGGCAACATGGATGGTGCTGCCAAGACACGCAGGGTACAGCAATGCCGCCGTCTGGAAACGCATGGGCAAGCCGCCGATAGCCGACTCCCCAAACGCCGTACACTGCCCCGATGCCTGTCACGGCCAAAACCAAGCGTACTGGACACTCCGCCGCCAAGAAGCATGGTGCCGGAGGGGCGTCCAAATGCACGGCCTCGAACATGACCTACGCCGCTGCTGGCGTCGACATTGAGGCTGGCGATCGATTGGTTGATCTCATCAAACCAGCCGTGCGTCGCACCCACAGCGAACGAGTCATGGGTATGCACGGTGGATTTGCTGGCATGTTCAGACTCGACTTCAACGATCGACTGTTCAAGCGAAACTACCGCGATCCGGTCTTGGTGGCTTGTACGGATGGTGTTGGGACTAAAGTCAAACTAGCCGCCGATCTTGGCATCATTAATACCGTTGGGATCGACTGCGTTGCAATGAATGTCAACGACATGATTGTGCAAGGCGCCGAACCGCTCTTCTTCTTGGACTACCTCGGACTGCACCGTCAGGATCCAGAGGTCACCGCGCAAATTGTCGAAGGCGTCGCGCGAGGGTGTGAAATTGCCGACTGCGCACTCATTGGCGGGGAGTGCGCTGAGATGCCCGATATCTATCAAAAGGGCGACTTTGACATCGCCGGCTTTGCAGTGGGTGTCGTCGAACTCCATCGAGCGATCGATCCAATCCGAGCGAGCGCCGGCGATGTACTCATCGGGCTCGACTCCAGTGGTGTGCACAGCAATGGATACAGTTTGGTCCGTCGCATCATCAGTAAGCGTCGACTTCGACTCGATCGCACCTTTGATGAGCTCGATGGACACACGTTGGGCGAAACCCTGCTTGAACCAACTCGCATTTATGTGCGATCGATTGTCACACTGCTTCGGCGTTACCGTGTCAAACGTGTGGTGAGCGCCATGGCGCACATCACCGGGGGGGGGCTTTTGGGCAATTTGCCGCGAGTGCTGCCCAAGGGGCTGGATGCAAAGATTGACGTACGTAGTTGGGACACACCAGCTATCTTCGACCTACTGCAGCAACATGGGCAGGTTGATTCAGAAGAGATGTATCATGTATTCAATATGGGCATCGGCTACGTGCTGGCTGTTCGCCCGACTTTCGCCGACTCGGTTGTACGGCAGTTGGTTCGCAGCGGCCAGCAGGCTCGTATCATCGGCTCACTTGTCAAAGGACGCCAGCGCGTCCACTTGGAGGGATTGTGATGTACTACTGGTTGACTTCTGCCGCACTCTTGGCCCTGACCGCGACTGTGGCGGCCCAAGACTCGCCCACAACGCCAAATGACTCGTCGAGTACTGACACGAAGTCATCGCTGGAGAAACTCGTCGGCGCTCCGCTCACCATCGACATCAAGGCTGGTGCGTGGCTCAGTCGGATCGACGGTACGGCATCCAACGGCCCGAACTTCATGAACTTCGGCGAGGGCTTTCGCAGTCTGGATATTGGAAATCTAGAGGCCGCGTTCCGAGGTGAAATGACCATCAGCAGTGGGGAGTGGGGCGGTCGGCTCATGGGCGCCCACGGCAAGTGGAGTGGTGAAGCAACCGTGCCTAATGCCACCGTGTGGGGCACACGCACGCTGCTACCTGGGCGGCAATACGACTCGTCGCTTGAGATGTCTTGGATGGGATTCGAACTGCTTTGGAATCCGTGGTCTCTAGAGGGTGATGGTGACCGCAACACACTCGACCCCCTTGAAATCATCGTTGGACCAAATATTGGTGGGAATTGGCTCGACATCAAGCAAACACTGGACAGTGTTGACACCGGCAGTTCATGGTGGACTGCCTATGGCGGCGGGCAAGTTTCCGCGCGGGTGGATCTCCGTCCATACACCGACATACTGCACAGTATGGAAGTGGATTTCGGCGCCAGCGTGGGCAGCACCATTTCCAATGGTGGGTACTTCTGGAAAATCCGCGGCGGCCTGACGCTCAACTTTACGCCCAACATCGGCGCTGAGGTGGGCTACCGAATCATGGAATACAAAGACCTCAAGGACGGCAATTGGGAAATCTCGCCCAGATTCCCAGGCTTGTTCATCGCATTGGACATCCGTTTCTAGCCGTCCCCACCAGGCACGCCATGTCCGACTCTAACCCGAAAGGCCGCCGCCCCAAGCAGTCGAGGAAGTTCCACAAGGCGCGGATTCGGCACTTCTTGTTTACGACGGGGCTCAACCGAGCCAGTCGGGGGTGGCTCTACCGCCGTCACCGCGCTCAGAGTGTCCTCTCCCGAGAACTCACTATTCATGTGCCCGCATGGCCGGCAGCATTTGATGGCATTCGGATCGGTCACATCAGTGATTTGCACGTCGGTGACCTCATGACTCCATCGCGGGCCATAGAGATTGTTGGACAATTGGCGGCGATGGAGGCAGACATGATCTGTCACACCGGTGACCTCGTCGACCTGCATTGGCGGGGTGTGGAGCCAGTTGCCAAGGCCATCGCTGACATTAACGCGCCATGTGGAAATTTCTTTGTCATCGGCAATCACGACGAACTTGAGTCGAGCGAAGACGTTGAACGCATGGTTCGCGAGGCGGGTTCCACGGTTCTGCACAATGATGTTGCAGAGATTCGCCGGGGTGATGACACACTGCGTGTCGGCGGTATTGGTTGGGCCAGAACGCCAGCACGCGCACGGCAACTGATCGATACAACCATTGGCGATGAGTGCGTCGATCTCCTTCTGGCGCACAATCCAAAAGCGTTCGATCATGCAGCCGAGAAGAAGATTCCCCTCACTCTGTCGGGGCACACACACGGCGGACAGATCGCCCGCCGCAATCGCCCAAATGCCAACCTTGCGGTAGCGTATCGTCGCAGCGCTGGCCTGTATGAGCACAAAAACAGCCGACTATTTGTCACCGTCGGCGCAGGCGCTTGGTTTCCGATTCGCTGGAATGTGCCCGCTGAGATAGCACTGCTTACGATTCGCAGCGCGCCCTGAGTTGCTCGATCAAAGCCGCAATGGCCACACCGCGGTGCGAGCGTTTGTTCTTCTGCTCGGACGATAACTCGGCACTGGTAAGGCCTTCGGGAAGAATCAACAGCGGGTCGTATCCAAATCCATTGTCACCCACCAACGCATGCCCGATCCGCCCATCAAACGTGCCCCTTGACTCTAGGGCGATGGTCCCATCGGGGTGGGCCATACACAAACAACAGACAAACCGTGCCGCCCGCTGGTCATCTGGAACACCCTCCAGTGAATTGAGCAATTTGGCGTTGTTGGCCGCATCTCGCTGCACACGCGAGTCGCCAATGCCCGCGTAGCGTGCACTGTGCACGCCCGGCGCCCCGCCGAGGGCGTCGACCTCTAGACCAGAATCGTCCGCAAGGCACACCCTCCCAGTTGCCACCGCGTACCCAATCGCCTTGAGCCGGGCATTTCCTTCAAAAGTGTCGGCGTCTTCCACAGGCTCTGTGGGTATCTCTGAGAGTGAGTCCAGTCCAAACACCGTGATGCCAACGCCCTGAAACATCGCTGACACTTCTTCGAGTTTGTGTGGATTGGAGGTCGCCAGCAGAATGTCGCTGATGCGGTGCGTCATGAACGATGCCAGCACGTTGGAACATCGCCATGCGAGGCGGTAATGCGACTGCGAATACCGCCTCGCCCACGCCAATCGGTCACAACCTGCATCCAGCGGGGGTTCATAACGTTGGCAAGATCGTCTCGAATTTGATTCGTAACCGCCTCGTAAAAGATGCCCTCGCTGCGAAAGGACTGCAAATACAACTTGAGACTCTTGAGCTCCACGCACTCTGACATCGGTTCAAATCGAACGGTGACCGTTCCAAAATCAGGGTGCCCAGTCACGGGGCACACAGAGGTGAATTCCTCAGCGATGTGTTCGATGAGGAAGGGTGTCTCGGATGGGGAGGGAAATACTTCAAGAAGTGTGGCGTCTGGCATCGCGGAAAGATAGCCCATGTCGCTGGTCGATGAGCACGCCGACGTGCTAGGCTTCTCCCATGAGATGGATGCTGCTGATTCCGGTGGTGCTGTGCCTGCAGTCGTGTTTCTTGTTTCCCAAGGATGCGGATGCTCAGGCGACACGTGCCCTGCTTGAGGTTAGGGGTGAGCAGGCTGATAAGGCCATGAAGCAGCAGGACTATCAAGTCGCTGTATCGCTCTTTGAACAGATTCTCGCGTCGCAGCCAGACAATGTGCCTGCGCTCATCGGGCTGGGAGACGCTCAGGGTGAGTTAGGGCAGTGGCCCCAAGCGGAACCCGCCTTTGCCAAAGCAGCAACCCTTGAGCCGCAATCATACGACGCGCAATTCGGGCACGGCTTATCGCTGCAAATGCTCGACCGGTTCATCGATGCTGTCGCTGCGTATCACCGGGCTTTGGTCATCGATCCATTGAGCGGCAGTGCCGCACTGGGTGTTGGAACGTCCTACCTACAGTTGGACGAACCACAACATGCCCTTCCCTTTGCCCATCGTGCTGTCGAATTGATTCCCGACGATGGTCGTGCCTGGACGTGTTTGGGTGCGGCACTTGAGCAGACTGGAGAGCATGATCAGTCGCTTGATGCGTATCTCGCAGCATCAGAGCGGATGGAATCCTCGCCCGAGATCAAACACAATCTCCTGCACGCATATGCACGGGCAGGACGCCATCTAGAAGTGGTGGGAACTGCTCGGAGCATGCTTGCTGAATCAGACAACCCGCAGGCTGCCGAGCGCATGGGGTGGGCGTGTTTCCGTTTGGGGCAGTATGAAGAGTCCGCCGATGCCTATCGACAAGCTGTTCGCATGGATCCTCAGATGTGGCGGGCGTGGAATGGGCTTGGAGTGACGGCCCTGAACAAGTGGCTCCTGAGTGACAAGGGTGACGCACCTGCAAAGCGGGAAGCGTCGCATGCATTCATGACATCACTGCGGATTCACCCCGACCAGAACAAGGTTGCTTCTCTGGTCGAGCGGTATCAACTTGGTGGGTGAAGGTGGCGCGACGTAGGGCTCAGACGTTGACGGGCATCAACACATAGGTAAAGTCGTGACCCGATCGAATGACTCCGGGCTTGTTCGCTGCCTTCAACTCAAAGGTAATTTCTTCCTCGTCGGTGACCTTGAGCGCGTCAGCGATGTAATTCGGGTTGAACCCAATCTCCATGGCTTCGCCTGCGTAGTCCTTGATCTCTAGATGCACGACGGCCTCGCCCATCTCGGGTGCGTGGCTTGTCAGCGTGACTCGTGATGGTTCAAACTTCATGCGAACGCTGCGAGACTCTTCATTGGTCAACAGGCTGGCGCGGCGAATAGCGCTGCGGAGAAGTTCGCGGTTGAAGATGACTTTCTTGTCGTGGTCACGCGGAATGACGTCTTCGAATGGCGGGAAGCGGCCTTCCACAAGTGAACTACCAAGCGTGGCGGGGCAGTCTGGATCATCAAATCGCAGCATGAGCCGGCTTTCGGCGATGGTGATCTTGACCGGAGTTTCCGGGTCGCCCGCAAGGCGGCGGATAAGCGACAGGGCCTTGCCTGGAATCACGCATCTCTGTGGCTCGGCTTCGGATTGACAATCGCCCGAAGACATCGCCAGGCGTCGTCCATCGGTGGCTACCAAACGAATTCGATTGCCTTCGCGATCAAAAAGAACCCCATTGATTGCATATCGCGTGTGTTCCACGGCCGCGGCAAAGAGACTTCGGGCCACCATGGTGGCAAACCGCCCCGCAGGAATCGTGCAATCGATGTTGGAATCGTCGAAGGGCTCCAGTGGAAGGGCCTCAGCAGGGTCGAAACCGTAGATCTTAAAATGAGAGTCACCGGAATTGATGTGCAATGCGTGGCCCTCTGATTCCAGAGTCACGGTCGGATCGACACATTCGCGAATAATCTGCGTGATCTTGTCAGCTGGAATGAGCGCTTCGCCATCGCTGTCGATCTCGACGCGATCCATGTCCAGTTGCAGCGAGATTTCGCCATCGGTAGCAGCCAAGCGAAGGCGGCCGTCGGCAGCGGTCATCTTGATGCACGTCAAGACGGGGGTTGGGGTTCGCGTGGCAACCACAGCCGATACGGTATTCAGGGCGTCTGCCAACGCCCCCTGATCACACATCATCTTCAACGACATCTGCACTTCTCCGCGCGACCAAAGGGGGTCGCAGGCCTCGCTGAGTGTACCATCCCCGGGTCAGGCCCTTGTGCCAGGCACATGCATCCGTCATACATACAGACCGGCCCTATAGCCCACTAGGGCTGGATTCGGCCATCATCGCCGCTGGGCGATTGATTACTTGGGAGATCGAGCCAAATGTCCTATGAATCCGCCGTCCACACCAAGGCCATCTGCTTGGATTCACTCGCCCTGACCATGTGTGGTCAAGCTGGAAGTGGTCATCCAACTACCGCCCTGAGCCTCGGACACATCGTGACCAGTTTGCTATATCACGGAATGCGGTGGGTTCCCGAGAACCCCGGTCTGACCACATCTGATCGGTTGGTCTTGTCCGAAGGACATGCAGTACCAATCATTTACGCTGGGTTCATCGACATTGGCGCGATGGTTGGAAAGCCCGGCGAAGAACGGGCCGCGACGCTCGATGATCTCAATTTGCTGCGAGAGACCGATTCGCCATATGACGGTCATCCCAACCCATGCGAAGGAATTGCGTTCTTTGACGCAGCGACTGGTTCGCTCGGACAGGGGCTTTCTGTTGCAGCCGGGCTTGGTTTGGCTGCGCGTGGTGACGAAATTGACCAGCGGATCTACTGCATCATCGGTGATGGTGAATCTCGCGAGGGGCAGATCTGGGAAGCAGTTGACTTCATCATTGATCACAAACTGACCAACGTCTTGCCGATCTTCAATTGCAACACACTTGGCCAAGCTTCCACTGTTAGTCCTCAGCAATCGGCTGAGTGTCTCGCCACCAAACTTGAGGCATTTGGATGCAAGGTGTTGACAATCGACGGGCATGATCCCGTGGCGATCCGCGATGCCCTTGACCAATTCGCCGCGGGCACATCACAGCCGATGGCTATCGTCGCACGGACCGTCAAAGGGTGGGGCGTTCCCTCCATGCAAGGCGGTGGATGGCATGGCAAAGTGGTGACCGGCGAGAAACTCCAAGCAGCACAGCAGGAATTGGCTGCAACGGGCACCGCACTAACTGGTTCGCTGCAGGATGATTCGCTGACGATTTTACCGCCAACCACAGGTGAGCGGCCAGCGCCAACGATCCTTGAGCCAATGTCGTTTACGCAAGCTGCAGATAAGTGGGACCTGCGAAGTGTCGTACAGACTGGTCGCCTGTCGACCCGCAAAGCGTTTGGGTTAGCGCTTCGAGCAATGGGCCATGCCGATAGTCGTGTCTGGTCACTGGATGCTGATGTGTGCAACTCAACATTCTCTGAGTGGTTTGCCAATGATACCGATCTCTCATCGCGATTTGCTGAATGCAAGATTGCCGAACAAAACATGATCAGTGTTGGCGCGGGACTTGCCGCAGCGGGCAAGATTCCATTCTGCGCAACATTTGGGAAATTCCTAACACGCGCGTATGACCAAATTGAGATGGCAATGAATTCCGGCGCGAATCTCAAGGTAGTCGGGTCACACAGTGGTATTTCACTTGCCGCCGACGGGCCCAGTCAGATGTCTCTTCCCGACCTTGCGTGGTTCCGCAGTTTGGGAAGCGTTCAGGGTCATGACGGTGGTCCTGCGTGTTGGACCCTGCAGCCATCTGATGCTTACGCGGCCTACGCACTTACACGGTTGGTGGCTGAACATCGCGGCATGTGTTATCTCCGCGTGCATCGTCCTGAAGTTGAATTCTTATACGACGACTCCACCGCCTTTGAACTTGGTGGCATGGAATTGCTCTTGCAAGGTCGGGATCTCTTGATTGCCAGTTCTGGTTTCATGGTGCACGAATGCAATAAGGCACTTGAGGGGCTCGATGCAATGGGAATTGATGCGTCACTGCTTGACTGTTACTCGTTGCCATTGAACGAAGACCAATTACTTGATCAGGCCAACGAAAACGGTGGCAATATTCTCGTCGTCGAAGACAACTACGGTGGTGGTCTTTTCTCAGCGATCACCGAAGCATGTGCCAAGGCTGGCGACGCATTCACGGTCCAACCTCTGGCAGTGACCAGAATTCCCAAGTCCTCTCGAACCACGCCAGATGTGTTGGCTCAATGTGGTGTCGACCACGCCGCAATCACTACCGCCGCTGCCACCATGCTGGGCATCGCCCCACGCAAAACCCCACCCATGGTCGCCAAATAGTTCCATCGGAATACTTAGGGAAGCCTAACTCATCAAAATGCGGCTTAGACGTATTTGACTGAGCAGCCCCAGGGGCGGGTTTGGGTTGGTGTGGGGGTAGTGCCGTTTTTGAGTGACTTGACGGCGTCGAGAATGTGGTTGGTGGCCTTGTCGCCCTTCTGGTTCTTGCGGTCGTCGTCGAACGCCCCGCTGTATCGGAGAACCCCATTGGCGTCGATGACATATGTGTGCGGGGTTGTCCGAGCGTTGTAGAGCCGGGCAACCGTGCCGTCGTAGTCAATGAGAATCGGCGCATTGATCTTGTGAGCCTTCTTCGCCGCTTGATCTTCAGCAATAACCGTTGCTTTGTCGCGGTTGGCACTTGAATCAATCAACAGATAGACCACGGTGGGATCCACCTCTTTGAGATTCTTTCGCAAAGCGGCCCCTTTGCCGCACGTGTTGACCGCAAAGTCAGAGGGGCTGCCACTGAACGGGCATCCCGCATTGAACCACTCCAACACCACAATCTTGCCAGCATAGTCTGCCAGCCGATGCGTCTTGCCGTCAGTATCGGTCAACTCAAACGCGGGGGCCGCAGCGCCCAATGTTGCATCTGCTGGTGGCGGAGCTGGAACAGGAGCCGGCAACGGCTTGGGTGCCCCCACCGCAACAGCGGCTACCGTGATGGTGGCGATTGAGGCCAATACAATTCGAAGCGTATTGAATAGCATTTCAGGGTCCTTCCACTTAGTGTGTCGTGGCCACCCCATCGCCACATGCGAATTCGAACGACCACGCAGGATCGTAGCGACTGGGGCCAAACACAAGCAGGCCCCGCACACAGGGCGGGTGGTCCAAACTGTTATTGGGCTCCAAATGCACCGGGAGGGTCACTTTGAATCGCTTGGAATCCACCACCACTTCTGGCTGCCCTGCACTGACGCCTGGCACCTGATTGAGGAGTACGCGTGGGGGACCCTTGGTTGATACCGGCCCTGTTATGACAAGGTCGCGGCCAGATGCCGACCACCACATCCGCGTATGAGGTCGCATGCGGATTGGCTTGGGCAAGGATGCAAGCAACTCCGCCGCTAGCGTTGGGAGGCCAGATTCCGCACTGATATCAATCCGTACCGTCGCGTGTCCGCTTCCGGCAAAGCATGCTTCCTTACAAACCAACCAATCGGCTCGTATCACGACATCGATACTTGAGCCAACCGCAGCCGTAGACGGAATGTCTACATGCACAGTTGCAATCGCCTCGTCCTCAAACGCATACACACGGCCTGACGATGCGGCCAACACAGACGGACGCGACATACGAACCTTTCCAACGGTCACGCCTTTGGGGGCCAGCACCTCGATGTCCGTTGGTGCACCGCTCGTTCCTGGATCAGTCCAGTAGATGTGCCATGCCTTTGAAATCGCAAACGTACACACAATGTCCACCGATTCTCCAGGCGCCACGCTGGTCAGCGTCGAGGCCGCAGAAAATAAGACCGGTGGACGATCGGACTCTGCCGACACTGCACTTCGACCAGACAATGCCAATATCACGCCCATGACAATCTGCAGATTGGATCTCACGCCATTAGACTATCCACTCGTTTGGCGGGTACGCTGCGGACAAACTCAGGAAAAACCTCAATGCCCCGACTCATCGTGTTGCTCATCATGGCCCCGCTCATTCTGATTGCGTGTGGCAAATCCGTAAGCGACAAGGATGTGCACTGGCTGACCGTCCACGAAGCGCAGGTCGCCATCAAGACGCCCAGTGGATCGTGGCTCACCGAGTCCAAACCCAATGTCTGGGTCGACTCCCGCGATGCCACCCACTACACGGTCGGACACATCCCCGGCGCACTCAATATCCAACTCTCCGACCCTGACGCAAGTGGCCGGCTGGACACATACGGAACCATCGTCGTCTACGGCGAAAGTTACAAAGCCCCAATCGCCGACGCGATGATCAAGACGCTCATCTCCAAAGGACACGATGATGTCAAGGGTTTGGAACTTGGCTACGCCGGATGGGTCGCCGCGGGAGAAAAACTCAACAAAGGCCACGACCCTGGGCGCATCACCGAATCAACCAAAATCGATCGGTGGCATCGCGTCAACGTTGACCAAGACTGACACACATGCCGCCGGCCATACACGCCATTGATCTGGTGCATATGAATATCCCTGGCGCCATCACCGCCTGGGCGGTCGAGGGCCCCGACGGTTGGGTCGTCATCGAATCGGGCCCTGCGAGTTGCTGGAACACCCTCCGCACCGGATTGGAATCATTGGGCGCTACCATTGACAGTATCGCAGCGTTGCTCGTAACTCACACCCACTTGGACCATGCGGGCGGCGCTTGGAACTTTGTTGACCGCGGCATTCCCGTGTATGTACATAAGGCAGGCGCTGCGCACTTGATCGATCCATCGCGATTGAAAAAGAGCAGCCAACGCATCTTTGGTGAACGATTCGAAACCCTCTGGGGCGCACTGGAACCGTGCGATGCTTCGCGGGTCCACGCGTGCCGCGACGGAGACATTGTGTCGGCAGCAGGCCTGCAATTCGCCGCGATCGAAACACTCGGTCATGCCAACCACCACCACGCCTGGCATCTGCTTGATCATGACAGCAGCGACCTCTTCAGTGGCGATGCTGCCGCGATGCTTGTGCCAGGCACCGAGTGGATCACCATCCCGATGCCGCCGCCGGAGTTCGATTTGGATGTCTGGATGACCACTATTGATCGAATCGAAACTGGTCCATGGGCCCGCCTGCGGCTGACCCATGGCGGTACCGTGGAGAATATTTCTACCCATCTCGAGCAACTCCGAATCTCCATGCGGGATCAGATTCAGTGGATTGCAGCCACAGCGGAAATGCCGCCAGAAAAACGTGGTGAGGAGTACCGAAAGATGCTCTGGAAGCGTGCAAGTGACTCTAATGTGTCTGAATCGCTCTTCCATGACCATGTTGGCCCGGGCCTCATCACGATGAATCTTGGCGGAATCGACCGCTGGGCGGCCTCACGAGCCGATCATTAAGCCCCAAGTGCCTTGGGGATCCCACAATCATCGGGATCCACCCTTGCTCAAAGGGCGTACTAAACGTAGGTTAGAGGGCTCAATCTGTGTGCGATCGTGCGCCGAGAGCGCTACCAATGTGGGATCGAGAGCACCTGTTTTAGGTCTAAAGAGGAGAGAATTCATGATTCGCACTGCAATGATCGCAGGTCTGTCCATGCTGGCTGTAGCCAGCACGCCAGCACTGGCCGGCGGCACAACGCTGTCGTCTGAGCGCGTGATCACAGGTCTGGCACGACCCGTCATGGTGTGCGCCCCTCCCGGCGACACTGATCGACTCTTTGTCGTCGAGCAACGCAGCGGTAGTACCGGACGCATCCGAATCTTTGATCTCAATTCCAATCAACTGCTCAGCACACCGTTCCTGAGTTTGACGGTCAGCACATCGAGTGAACAAGGTTTGCTTGGCATGGCTTTCCATCCTGACTATGCCAACAACGGCTACTTCTTCATCAACTACACCAACTCGAGCGGATCAACGATCATCTCCCGGTACCAGGTACATAGTTCGAATCCAAACTTGGCCAATACGTCATCGGCGCAAACGGTCATGACCATTTCACAGCCCTACACCAACCACAACGGTGGGTGGCTCGGGTTCAGCCCCATTGACGGATACCTCTACATCGGTACCGGCGATGGCGGCAGTGCCGGCGACCCAGGCAATCGTGGCCAAGACATCACCAACCAGGGGCTCGCCAAGATGCTCCGCATCGATGTCGACTCGCTTCCGTATTCAAGCCCCGCCGACAACCCCTTCGTCGGAATCACTGGGGACGAAGAAATTTGGGCCTATGGCCTTCGTAACCCATGGCGGTGCGCCTTTGACAGCCTGACAGGCGACCTCTACATGGCGGATGTCGGTCAGAATGCTTGGGAAGAAGTTCACGTCCAATCCGCGAGTTCTTCTGGCGGGGAGAACTATGGATGGCGTTGCTACGAAGGTAACCACTCCTACAACACCAGTGGCTGCCAGCCCTCCAGCACCATGGTCTTTCCTGTGCATGAGTTCTCGCATGGCGGTTCGCCGTATCGATGTTCGATTACTGGAGGTAATGTCTACCGCGGCAATCAAATTCCCGACTTGCAGGGCACCTACTTCTTTGCCGATTACTGCTCGAACCAGATCTGGTCATTCCGTTGGGATGGAAGTGATGGCCATACGCAGTACGAAGATCGCACTAGCGAACTGTCTCCAAATGCTGGCGCAATTGGTTCGATTTCGGGATTTGGCGAAGATGGCGCGGGTGAAATCTATGTGTGCGATCTCAACGGTGGTGAGGTCTTCAAGATCATTCCAGATGCCCCAACTGGCGCCTGTTGTGTCGGCATCCAATGCGCCACCATGCCCCAGAGCAATTGTGAGAATGGCGGCGGTACCTATATGGGCGACTTCGTAACATGTGATGAGCCAGGCCTCTGTGACCCAGAGATCCCCAACGATGATTGTGACAACCCAACCATATTGGTCGCAGGCAATAATGTTTACAACTCTGAATACGCCACCGACAGTGCGTATAGCGACTGTGGAATCGGTAACGACATTTGGATGTCCTACACCACCGAATGCACCGGCTTCATGCTGCTTCAGATTCAGGGCGACTTCTTCAACGAAGTCAGCGCCGTCTATGCCATGTGCCCATCAGGCACAGGACAGATGGAAGCATGCGGTGAGTCGTCCTACATCGTGCCGTGCACTCAGGGTGATACTTTCCTGATTCGAATCGGCAGTGACGATGGATCGAGCGGCGAAGGTTCTATACTCGTCAACTGTTTTCCCGACAGTGATCCATGCCCAGGCGACTGCAATGGCGATGACACCGTCGACGTCAACGACGTACTAGAAATGATTGCCAACTACGGCCAGCCCAGCGATTGCGACACCAATGGTGATGGCATCATCGACGTCAATGACCTGCTTGACCTGATCTCCAACTGGGGCCCATGCTGATCCCTCGATAGATGGCCTGATGCCCCCCTTACGTTGATCTTCCCGCCGCCCCTCTCCGGAGGGGCGGCGGTTGTTTTTGCCGTCCATAGCAACCCCCGCTGGCATGTCCCAGAGGCGACTTGGTACCATCCTTGGTCCGGGCTTGTAGCTCAGTTGGTTAGAGCGCACCCCTGATAAGGGTGAGGTCGCTGGTTCGAATCCAGCCAGGCCCATTGACAAGGCCGCCGCAGGGCGGCCTTGTCAATAAATCGGCACGCAAAAGCTGTGTCGCAGTCTCCTGCCCCTCTACAATGCGCGATTCCCCCCAACCCATATCCCTGCAGAGAATCCAACACCATGAGTCGAGCAAAAATTAGCATCATCGGAGCCGGAAACGTCGGCGCATCCTGCGCCATGTGGGCCGCTGCCAAGGAACTCGGGGACATCGTCCTAGTTGACATTCCTGACAAGGTCGGCGTCGCCAAAGGCAAAGCGCTCGACCTAGCATGCTGCGCACCAATCGAACGCTTTGACGCCTCGATCATCGGCACCTGCGAATACGCAGATGTGGCCGGAAGCGACGTCGTCATCGTCACGGCGGGCATCCCGCGCAAGCCGGGCATGAGCCGCGACGACCTCATTGCCACCAATGTCAAGATCGTGCACAGTGTGAGTGAACAAATCGCCACGCATGCACCCAATGCAACCATCATCCTCGTGTCCAACCCACTCGACGCCATGGTCTATACCGCGTGGAAGACCACTGGCTTCCCAACCAACCGCATTGTGGGTCAGGCTGGATGCCTAGATGTCGCCCGCTTCCGCACTTTCCTCGCCTGGGAAATTGGATGCAGCGTTGAGGATGTGTCAGCACTGCTACTGGGGGGTCACGGTGACGACATGGTGCCGCTGCCCCGCTACGCCAGCGTGCATGGCATTCCGGTTTCGCAATTGCTCAGCGAAGACAAGATCACCGCGTGTGTCGAGCGCGCCAAGGCTGGAGGCGGTGAAGTCGTCAAACTCATGGGAACCAGCGCCTACTACGCGCCTGCCAGTGGAAGCATCCAGATGGCCGAAGCCATCATCAAAGACAAAAAGCGAGTCCTCCCATGCGCCGCGTACTGCGACAGCGAGTACGGCGTCGGTGGATACTTTGTGGGCGTCCCGGCGGTTCTGGGCAGCGATGGAGTCGAGAAGGTCATCGAAATCGATCTCACTCCCGACGAACAAGCCCTCATGAACGAGTCTGTCAGCCACGTCAAGGACCTCGTGGGCGTCGTGCAGGATGCGTTCCCAGTTCTGGCCTAAGCCCCCGGAAGCGCCGCTGAAAAACCTTGGAAGCAGCCCTCGCCCAATCGCCCGGCGGTAATCACGGTGGGGGGATGATCTCAACCTGATCTCAGATGCGGCCTTAGATCTCGCAGAATCTCCAGCGACGTTCTATCGCAAGCCGATAAGGGCCGGATGAGCGACACGCCCGATTCCCCACAACTGACCCCCGACTCACCGCGATCCGCTTCCGCCTACGACCTGTTCATCGCGGTCCTCGCGGTCGTCTCAATGGGGGTCATCGGCTGGCAGCTCACCCTTTCTAAAGACAGTGAAATTTCATCGCTTCTGACGATCTTCGACTTTGGGTTCTGCTTTCTCTTTCTGATCGACTACATCCACAGCATCGTCGTGGCGCCGCGGAAATGGCGGTACATCTTTACGTGGGGCATCTTTGATCTCGCATCAACGGTGCCGGCGATCGGCCCGTTTCGATTCGCACGCATCGCCCGACTGATCCGATTCCTGCGACTCCTTCGATCGCTACGGATGCTATTCAAGGTGTACCGGCGAGATAAGGCCGCCTTCTCCGTCGCCGCGGCAATGCTTGCAGCCATCGTGGTCATCATCGGTGCCACCGCCGCCGTCTTGCACTTGGAACACGCTCAGCCAGGCGCGTCCATCACGACGGGCCCTCGCGCGGCTTGGTGGTCGGTGGTTACTGTCTCGACGGTGGGCTATGGCGACCTCACCCCGATCACACCATCGGGCCGCGTGCTTGCTGTCGTCCTGATGGTGCTGGGCATCGGCATGTTTGCGACCTTCGCCGGTGCGATCTCCAATGTGTTCATGCGGCACGTGCTGCAGCAATCCACTGGCCCAACGATCGAAGAACGATTGGAACAACTCGAAGCGAACCATTGTGAACTCATCGAGCAGCTCAAGAACATCGACCGCAAACTCTGATCAAGCGTCCTTGCTGGCCATCATCTCAAGCATGTCGACGCAGCGTGTCGCATAGCCCGCTTCGTTGTCGTACCAACTGACCACCTTGAAGAAACGATCATTGAGCTCTATTCCAGCAGATGCGTCGTAAATGCTGCTGTGTGTATCACCAACAAAATCGCTGCTCACCAGCGGCTCCTCGGTGTAGCACAGCACACCTTTCATCGGTCCGTCGGCGGCGGCCTTCATGGCGGCATTGACGCCAGCAAGGCTCGTGGCCTGCTCGGTTCGGAAGGTCAGATCAACAACAGACACGTCCGCGGTGGGTACTCGCATCGCCATGCCGGTAAGTTTGCCTTTGACCGCCGGTAGACACAATGCAACGGCCTTGGCCGCGCCGGTGCTTGCAGGAATGATATTCATGTATGCGTTTCTTCCACCACGCATGTCCTTCTTGCTCGGCCCATCCTGTGTCGGCTGTGTGGCGGTCGCGGCATGGATCGTCGTCATCAAGCCCTCTTCCAGGCCAAATGCGTCCAAAATGACTTTGGTGATGGGCGCCAGACAATTGGTTGTGCATGACGCGTTGGAAATGATGCGGTGCTTGTCCGGGTCATATGAATTGCAGTTGACCTTGTGGACAAAGGTTGGAATCTCATCGGGGGTCTTGGTTGGTGCCGAGAGCAGCACCCGCTTGGCCCCAGCGTCGAGATGCTTGCTCGCGCCCTCAAGGGCCGTAAAGAAGCCAGTGGATTCCAACACATAGTCAACGCCCAGATCGCCCCATCCAAGTTGCGATGGGTCACGCTCGCTGAGGCACTTAGTGCTGTGCGCGTCGCACACCAACGCATTGCCCTGGGCGTGGACCCGGTGATCGAAGCGACCGTGCATCGTGTCGTAGGACACGAGGTAGGCAAGGTTGTCCGCCGGAACAAG
>CAZGFN010000035.1:0-27325 GCA_964524945.1 uncultured Isosphaeraceae bacterium | reverse complement strand
CGATCTTCGCCTCGCAGAAGGCCGCTCGCATCGCCGCAAGAGCCGGGTCGAGATCAGCTCGATCGAGCAATTTGAGTTTTTCCTTGATGATGGCGTAGCGGGGTATCTCATCCACCAACGCCGAGAGTGTCTTGCCTTCTCGACGCATGAGATCGAGTACGAGTGCCATGCCAGAAAGGCTGTCTCTAACGAAGGTGATTGCGGGCAGGATGATGCCCCCATTGCCCTCGCCCCCGGCGATTGCATCACGTTCACGCATGACCGCGGCCACGTTGGCCTCGCCAACGGCGCTGCGATACACCGTTGCCCCGAACTTCTCGGCAACGTCATCGATCATGCGGCTGGTCGAAAGGTTGGCAACAAGGTTGGTGCCGGGGTGCTCGAGTAATACCCGCCACGCAGCCAGAGCGAGCGTGTACTCCTCACCGATGTATCGACCCTGCTCATCCACGAGCGCGAGTCGATCGGCATCGGGGTCCTGTGCGCAGCCGATGTCGGCGGTGTGCTCGCGGACCGCTTCGCACAGACCCGTCAGGTTCTCACCGGTCGGCTCGGGCGTGTGCCAGAAGTCGCCATTGGGCTCACTGCCCAGGTGCGTCAGTTCACACCCATATGCATCGAGCAGCGTGCGACCGCCCGCGACACCAGCCCCGTTGACCGAATCGAGCACGACCACGTATTTTCGCTCGCGAAGCGGCATTGGATCGATCAGCCCGAGCACCTTCGAAACGTGGGTGTCGGTGCCTCGAAACTCGGTCGTGATCGACTCAGGCGAGGCCGTGGTTTCGGCTTCGTCGCTTCCGCGAAAGGTGGCAACGATCTCGGCGGCAAGTTCCGCCGACGGGGCCGTGCCGTGGTGATCAAGAAGTTTCAGTCCATTCCATGGCGTCGGGTTATGGGAGGCGGTGATGACGACGCCTCCCGCTGCGCGTGTGGTGCCGATCATCACGCCGACGGTCGGCGTCGCGACAACACCGAGGTCAATGACCCGGCACCCCACCGCCGCGAGCCCGGCGGCCGCTGCAGCGGCAAGTTCAGGACCAGACGGGCGGGTGTCTCGGCCAAGACAGACAGTTGGAGTGGCCTCGGAGCCAGACACTAGGTGGCTGCCCCAGCACGCGGCAAATCTGCGAGCGATCTCCGGCGTCATCGTCTTTCCAACGATGCCGCGGGCGCCCGATACGCCGAGCATCAAGGGCGCGTCGCTCATCGCGTTACCTCCAGCATACAAGTAGCCTCACATCCGGGAGCTTCGGTCACCGACGCGGCAACACGTGTCACGTTCGAGGGAAGCGTGTCCGACATGCATCGAGCGATGTGCGCCGCGACAAGTTCGGCCGTTGGATTGATGTCGTCGAAGGGTGGCGTCTCGTTGAGTGTGCCATTGTGCAAGGGACCGAGCACCGCATCAAGCATTCGCTCAAGCACGTGAAAGTCGCACAACATACCTTCGGCATCAAGTTCCGGTCCCTCGACGACTACACGAACCCGCCAATCATGGCCGTGCATGACCTCGCGTTCGCCGCGTAATACGATGGCGTGAGCAGCTGAAAACGTGCGTTCAATCCTCAGGGAATACATCGGCCGCGCAGGGTAGCGGGAAGCGGGTCATGGAGGCCCTTGTGGTCACGACAACTCTACTGGTTCATTGGCGATGGAGGCGACAGCTCAGGAAAGTCACTGAGCCCATACGACGCGGCGTGGGATGGCTGATCCGATGAATCGCATGTCCTCGATATCGCCGCCATCGAGGTCCGTGCCAGCTACGTCGTCGCCATCGATGACCAGATCGATCGTGGCCGAAGTGAGCCAGCGCCCGTCGGCAAAGGTCAATCGAAAGGGGGAAACTGATTCCTTGGCCCCGCTTGGAATCTGGCTCACGCCCTCAAGCATCAGCCAACTGTCCACGCCCTCTTCCCATCGGAGTGTCTCTGTGCTGGAGTCCCATGCGATTGTGACCCACGACTCGTCAGGCATTTGAATTTCAAGATAATCCGACTCCACCACGGCATCGGTGGGGGCCGAAGGCAATGGCTTGAAGTCGATGGCTCCGCGAATCAACACTTGCGCACGTTCAATGATGAGTCGCCCAGACACATTGGCCGATACCGAATCAGCGGTCCGACGGTAGCCCTCGAAAGTTGCTACCAACGCACCGAGCACAGCCGCCATCAACGCGGCACTGATGGCCAGTGAGATAAGTACTTCCAAAGTAGACAGGCCACGGCGTGAACAGCGTGTTGGAATCTTCACCACGCGCCTCCTTCATACCATGTTGCCTGCTGAGGCGCGCTCTGCAGCGGCCAGGGAATACCATCGGGTAATCGTGCTTCGGGGTCGTACCGAAGCACAACCGAGCCATATCCCGCAAAGCTCGGATCGCTTGTGTCGGGTCCTTCCCAGTCACCATCCTCGTCACCGAAGTAACCAAAGGTCGTATTGAATGCGTCGGGCGTGCCGCCGTAATACAGCGGCCCTTCGCCCTCAGTCGGGCGGAACGTGGTCATGACGGTCCCGTAAACCTCAGCAGCTCCACGAATATCAATCACACCCGCGACGATCGTTCCAGTCAATGTGATGGGCGTACTCATGTTGCTATCAAAGTTGCCCACATCCACAGACCAGCCCGGAAGCATCATGCTCGACCGGGCAAGCTGTTCCAAATCTGCAGACGGAAGCGCCGATAGCAGGCCCTGCAACGTACCCGCATCGGCTTGCTCGGAAAGCACAGCACTTGATGGATCCACAAAGAACCGCGTGCCACCAGTCAATTGCACCTTGTTCTTCCAGTGCGTGTACTCGAGTGGTCGATCGCCGCCAAGTGTTCCCAAAAACGTACATCCATCGAAACGGAGATTATTTGAGACGGTCCGCGTGTCCGTGTAGGTCGTGCTTCCACTAACTGCAGTCATGTCTGGATATCGAAGTTGTGGACCACTAGGCCCCGTCTCCAACGCGCCGGCATAATTCCAATTGACATCGGTACAGTCTTCGGTGGTCTCAATCCACGTGGCTCCAACAAACGTGCAGTTCTCAAAGAGTGCATTAGTGCCCATGGGAATCAACACATTGGTAAACGTGATGCCGTTGTAGATCGGGCGGTCGTACAGGTCATAGGCCCCCGCCGACCCGTAGGGAACACCCTCAGGTCCGGTCGTTGTACTGCCAGCACCGGGATAGGCTGCAATCTGCGAGGCAAAGGTCGACCCACTAATCGCCTTGGTTTCGTACCACGTCTGGGACGTCAAGAACATGTCGGTAGTCAATGACACCAACTCAGGTTCGACCATGTTAAATGTCGCTGGCGACTCGAGGAGATTGGTTCGAACAACACCGCGAGCACGCGTCTGCCATGGGGCGCCCCTGGCCGTATCCCAAGCGACGGAGTCCACTGCAAAGTTCAAGGCGCCGCGGATTTTGCTGTATCGATCACGCACATCAAGCACGCCATCGTCATAGCCCATGCCCATGTCCGACGCATCAACAACACCATCTTGGTTGCGATCAGGGTTGGCATTGTCCAGAAGTGCGGCAAGGTCATTATCGACGTCGAACTCGTCGGTCAGGCCGACATATCCCGAAGAAACTGCCTTGCCCAGGTCGTAGGCCACCATGGAATCGGCGTTGGCATCAAACTCCCCCAGAAAGAGATCGAAGTCATCGACAAACTGATCGCCATCATGGTCAACCATATCTGGATTGCCTGAAATACCAACCCCTTCGGTCGGATGGCCGGGTCGAAGTCGGCCATCGCCATCGACGTCGTATGATCCCACCAACGACGAGAATGTATCCAGCAATGGGTCAAGCGTCGCGGCATCTAAGTCATAGAAGTCGCTGCGTAGGACCAACGGATCGCCGAACTCTGGATCGAGTTCACCATCGATCGTCCCGTACAACGCGCCTACTGGACCGTCAACCATCACATTTTTGCCCACCATGATGCGGCTCTGACCGAGCACTGCATACTCAATTCGCTTTTCAAGCGAGAAGTCCATTTGGACAATCCGCTGCACGTCGTCATCCACTCCTCGGCTTGTCACGCGGACACCACTTCCGTCGGCAAGCATTTCGTATCGCAACTGATACCAAGGTGGATTCTCGCCGCTGTACAACGTCACGCCTGGCGACTCAACAATGCCGCCAGCCACATTCAGGTTTCCGGTGACTTCAACAGCATCGACGTACACCGCGGCATGCGTATCGTGCGATTGATGAGCGTCATAGATTGCGTACATAAGCCCGGTTCCCGAGGGCGATGACACGAGGTACCCGTCAGGGTCTTCAACTGTGACGACGCCATCGGCAACCGTCCAAGTGCCCTCCCACAAGCGTGTCCCGAAACCGTCTTCCAAGTCTCCCGCCTCCACCACAAAGCGGGTCGATTCGCGGGCCAGTCGCCATGATGCAACTCGCAGGCCACTCTCCGCAGCGCTCAGGCTGCGGGACATGCGAATGGCCGCATCGGCACTTCGCACGTTGCCTTCGGCCACTATCGCCATGACAGACACAAGAGAAGCAACAATCGCCAAAAACATCATGGCGAGTACTGAAGAAATCCCTCGACGGACATTGGGGTAGTTCCTCGTTGTATGTGTCATTGCATGTGCACCCATGTGACCGTCGTAATCAACTCGTCGAGCGATCCACTGGCCTGCCAGTAGACATCCACCGAGACTCGCACCGCCTCGGAACTTCCGTCGGCGACAACCGTTTGCAACTCCGTAGGCTCAACCGACTTGACCGTGACAGATTGACGCCAATTGTTCATTCCTGGAATCGCCAGTCCTGTCGAATCGATAGGCCCGGTGCCACTGGTCGATGACACATCTAGGCCATCGAAGTCATCGACATCGTCCCAGTCGGCCATGCTTGACTCGCCCGACTCGGGTCCCCATGTGGCCGACGTGGTCACCGGGTCGTTGATGGGTAGGGCCATGGTCATCTCGCGAATCTCGTTGCCCAGTCGCGCAGCTTGGGAAGCACGCTCACCCCAGCGGTTCTGCTGGTAGAAGGCTTCCTGCGCCGAGAGCATGGCAAGCATCGCGGTGGCAAGAATGACGATCGCCAGACCAGTTTCAACCAGAGTGAAGCCTCGACGAGCTAGGCGGCGCGGGGCGGTCATCCCGACACCACCGAACTCATCTTGAAGATTGGGAGGATGATCGCCATGGCGATAAATCCGACGACCGAGCCCATCACGACGATGAGAATCGGCTCAATCATGCTCGTCATGGCCTTGATCGCGTCACGAAGAGCCTTGTGATAGAAGTTCGCAACTTCCTCGAGCACTTCACCGAGGCGTCCAGACTCTTCGCCCGCAGCGACCATCTGCACGACGCATCTGGGAAAGAGTGATGACGATTCCATCTCCTCGTGCAACTTGCGGCCTTCTCGAACCGCCCCGTGCACCTTCTTAAAGAGCGCGTGGTATCGCGTGTTGCCAGTGATGTCGCCAGTCACTGAGACCGCGTCAAGCACCGGCACACCAGCATTAAGCAGCTCGCCCATCGTCTGCAATGATCGGCTGACATACAACGCTCGGAACATCCGTCGAAAGAGTGGCACGACCAACTTGGCGTGATCCAATGCCCTATGTCCAGCAGCAGTCCTCAATACCGCGATCAGGCCCACCAAGATGCCCACTGCGATACCCACGAGCAATTTCCACTCGCCAACCATGAACTCACTCAAGCCCATGAGGAATTTCGTTGAGCCCGGAAGTACATCTTCCTTACCAGTGAAGACACCAGCAAATCGTGGCAGTACGAAGGACAGCAAGAAGATGGTGACACCGCTGGCCATCGTGGCGATGATGCCAGGGTAGATGCTGGCGCCAATAACCATCTTGCGAGTTTCGATCTGCTGGGCCATAAAAGAGGCGACTCGATCGAGCATTGGCGCGAACGACCCGGACATTTCAGAGGCCTTGACCATGTTCACATAGAGGGCGTTGAACTGTTTTGGGAATCGAGCAATCGCTTCCGAGAAGGACTTGCCCGACTCGACGTCGGCGCGAACTTGGAGAATGATCTTGCGGAACTTGGCGTTCTTGAGTTGGTCGGCAATGCCTTCAAGCGCAAGGCGGAGATTGATGCCCGCTCGAATCATGACCGCCAACTGAATCGTAAAGTCCAATACTTCCTTCTGCGAGGGACCGCTCCCAGAGTTAAGGATCTCACCGATCTTCTTCCAGTCGATCTTGATGCCTGGCTGGGCGGACAACTTGAGGACATATCGCCCTTGCTGCCTGAGCACCAAAGCCGCAGCGGAAGCCGTTTCGGCCGACATGGTGCCCGACTCGACCCGGCCGGCTGTATTGCGTGCTTCCCATCGAAACTCAGTCATTCCACATCATCAGGCCGCGATGGCCTGCTCCATCGCGCGAGGATTGGATGAGCGCATCACTGCGTCCTCGCGACTGATCATTCCATTGAAGAACAAGGACGCTATCGAGGAATCCAACGTTGTCATGCCCAGCCGCTGGCTGGTCTCGATGACATTGGGGATTTCAAAAGTTCGGTTCTCTCGAATGAGGTTCCGCACTGCTGGCGTGCACAGCAGGATTTCCACTGCTGGCACCATGCCCTTGACATCGCTTCTGGCCAAGAGGCTCTGGGAGATCACTGCCTGAAGCGTGTCGCCAAGCATGGAGCGAATCTGGTTCTGCTGGTTCGACGGGTACATGTCGACAATTCGTTCGACGGTCTGCGAGGCACTGGCAGTATGCAAGGTCGACAGCACTAGGTGACCTGTTTCTGCAGCGCTGATTGCCAGTGAGGTGGTTTCAAGGTCTCGCATCTCACCGACCAAAATGATGTCCGGGTCCTGGCGAAGGGCGTGTTTGAGCCCTGAGGCAAAATCGGGCATGTCGTGGCCGCGTTCCCGCTGCTCGATGAGACAGTTCTTGGACTCGAACGTGTATTCGATCGGGTCCTCAAGGGTGATGATGTGTTTCCGCTGCGTCGCATTGATGGCCTGAATAATGGCCGCCAAGGTCGTGGACTTACCCGAACCTGTATCGCCCGTCACCAGCACCAAGCCTCGGGGCAACAAGGCAAACCGGCTGACGATTTCAGGAAGATTCAACGACTCCAAGGGCGGCACTGTGTCGTTGATCGCCCGAAGGGCCATCGCTGGCCCAGTCCGCTGATGATGAATATTGACCCGGAATCGCCCCAGCGCCTCAACGGCGTACGAGAGATCGATATCACGCTGCGACTCAAACTGTGACCGCTGCTGGTCATTGGTCAACTCGGAGATGAAGCCTTCGATACATGGCACGCCCAACTCGGGCATGTCCAGGCACTGCATGGTTGTATTGACCCGCACCATTGGCTGATGCCCTGGAACGAGGTGGATATCGCTGGCCTCGACCTCTTGGGCCGCGTGCAGGATGCGATTAATCGACATAGAGGGCTCCAACTGGCTGGGACATCATGGGCCCGCCCCCCACATAAGGGGCTCCGCCTTCAATCCAATCGACACGCAACGGTGACCCATTCAGCCACATCCACGCCCCTGTCAGATGTGGGTCGGTTTCTGCGGATTAGGTGGGGTGGAGAACTTACCTATGAGGGTCGGGAGGTTGGTATCGTGCCACGCATGCATCGACTCAGTATCAGCCTTCTGGCAATGGTGGCCCTCACCGGCTGCTACTCAGCCCCCCACGTGAAACTCGGCCAAGATCTGGTCATCACAGAGCGAACCAGCGAGGCTCAGGCTGGGCAGGTGACCGTGTCAATCACCAACCCCAACGATCGCTCGATCGAGTTGGTGGAGTACCGGTACTCAGCCACCGCTTCGGGTCACTCAACTTGGACGGGGCGGCACGCCGGAGGCATGGTGTTGGCGCCAGGGTTTGACCGACAGGTCCAACTGCCCATCGTGCTACCCGTTGATATCACACCGGATGTGCGGGTTTCCATCAGCGGTAATCTTCGATACCTCGACACAAGCGTCTTCGCCGAAACACTGAGCGAATGGGGCTACCGCCCAACCGTTGGATTTGGTGGCACCGCTACGATTTCTGATTCGCCACACACAACAGTCTCAGCCGACCGTTAGTGTGCTCGCAGTATCGTGCAACCATCCATGTCTTTGCCTCTGAATTCTCAATGTGCACCATCCCGCACGCAGTGGATGACGGCGCTGCTCATGAGGGCATCAATGTGCCCGCTCTGTGCAGACGACGAAGATGAACTCGATGATGACGAGGAAGAGGAATGTGAAGAGGATGATGCGGAAGCGTGATCGTCAACTACGTCGTGCTAGATGAACTGGCCACCTGACCCGGGGTCTGCCACTTGTCATCGGATCGGGCCGCTTCGCGCCCACGGCCATGAGGTCCCTGTGACGAAGCTTCGATGGCATCGCACAGCGTTTGAACGGCCGCAACACCTTCATGATCGGAACGAATCTCTGGCAATCGCTCGGCCATGGGGCCTGACTCTCGGTACAGCCGCTTGAACGCATCCTTCACAGCGTCAATTTCAGCTTGACTAATTCCGGCTCTGGACATGCCGATGACGTTGACGGCGCGAATTTCCGACGGGTGCCCTTCAACAATCATGAATGGTGGAACGTCGCGAATCGCACGTGTAAGACCACCCACGAAGGCCAATTGACCAATTGTCACAAAATGATGCACACCAGCCCCGCCCGCCACACTGGCGCCACCTTCGATGGTGATATGCCCGGCAAGCATGACTTGATTGGCCAGCGTCACGTGATCTGCGAGATAACAATCGTGGGCAATATGACTGCTCACCATGAGCAGGCAGTCTGACCCGATGGTCGTCACACCCCCACCATTGGCTGTTCCACGGTGAATCGTGACGTGCTCACGAATTTCGTTGCGGTCACCGATCACACAATCTGTGTCCTCGCCTGCGTACTTACGGTCTTGTGGATCACCACCAACGACGCAGCATGGGTACAGGAGATTATCTCGGCCCATTCGAGTGCGTCGGACAACTGACACACGATCGTGCAAGATGCATCCCGAGCCGATGACCACATCTGGCCCGATGACGCAGAAGGGACCAATCCGCACATCATCAGCGATGGTGGCTGTTGGATCAATGATTGCTGTTGGGTGAATGTGGGTCATCGTCTGGTGCGGCTCATGGCCGACCTCCTCACGCAATCGCCTGGTCGGCATCAACCATCATGAATCTGATTTGAGCTTCGGCGGCCTCACGCTCGCCCACGTGTGCGCGACACCGAATTGACGCGGTTCGTGTACTAGCGCGAATCGTCTCGGCCTCCAGTACAAGTTGGTCGCCGGGTGTCACAGGATGTCGCAACTTGACTTTGTCCAAACTCAGCAGCACCGCCACCTTGCCCGTGTGCTCAAGCGTTTGACTCAATAGCAACCCCCCAAGTTGCGCCATCGCTTCGACGATAAGTACACCAGGCATGATCGGTGTGCCCGGATAGTGGCCACTGAAGAAGGGCTCGTTGATAGTCACATTCTTCACGCCGATGGCCTTCTTGTTGCCCTCGACATGTACCACACGATCGACCAGCAGCATTGGGTACCGATGCGGCATGATCTGCTGGATCGCCCGAATATCCATCGCCCGTCCGCTATTGAGTTGGTTGGCCCGTTTGGTGGCCTCGGCCTGCTCACGAATTTCGCGACACATACGTCGATTGAGTACATGCCCGGATCGAGTTGCGACAAAGTGCCCGCACACCGGAGCCCCGACCAGCATCAAATCCCCAATCAAGTCGAGCATCTTGTGCCGCACGGGTTCGTTGTCAAAGCGCCACACATTATCGATCGGACCATCCTTCCCGACCACCAATGCCTCGGCAGGCGTCAGGTGTTCGCACAGACCATTCTCCTGCAACATGGTCGCCTCTTCTTCGAGGCTAAACGTCCGCGCGTTGGCAACATTGTCCGAGTAGCTCCGCTGAGAGAGCGTAAATGCGAATGCTTGTCTGGGAATCCGATCGGAGTTACGGCCATAGTCCAATTCGTAGATCGCATGAAAAGTCGTCCCGTTATTGGGAAAAGCAGCCAGCATGGCGCCATCTTCTTCGAGCAGGATGGGTTCAGTGATTGCCACAACCTGACGCTCGGCTGCTTGTTGTTCGACTCCTACTGACTCGATGGCAGACACAAATGGCTGGGCACTACCGTCACCGAGAGGTACTTCTGGTCCATCAATGGTCAGCAACGCGTTGTCGATGCCGCATCCCCGCAGCGCCGACAAACAGTGCTCAACCGTTTCGACAACGGCATCTCCATTTTGGAGCACCGTTCGACGATCTCGATCGATGGCAAAGTCAATCGTGGCGGGAATTCGAACCGGCGTTTCGAGGTCTACCCGCTCAAAGACCACGCCATGTCCAGGAGGTGCTGGGCGAATGGTCAAGTCAACCTCAGCTCCGTGCATCAAACCGCGGCCATGAATCGTTGCCGCACCGGCCACCGTCCGCTGTGGGTTGGCGGCTGCATGCTGATCTGGAGTGGGTGGGGCGACGTCATTCATGTCATTGGAACCATGGAGGAACTGAGGGAGATCAGCCGCGGCGTCCACGCGAGGCGATCAATGCAGGCAGTTTACGAAGAGCCGCAACCTCTCGCAAAGTCTCGCGTGCTGGACGGGCTGGAGTGCCCGCATAGTCCTCTCCAGCGGGGACATCCCGCATCACGCCGCTGGTGGCCGCGATTCTGGCACCAGCCCCAATGGTGACATGCTCGGCAATACCCACCTGAGCACCCAGAATGGCCCCATCCTCAACGACCACCGATCCTGCCAGCCCGGCTTGCCCCACGATGATGACCCCCCGCCCGATCCGCACATTGTGGGCGATCTGAACAAGGTTGTCTATTTTGGTGCCATCGCCAATCAGCGTGGGGCCAAACTTTCCTCGGTCCACACAACTATTGGCCCCCACTTCCACGTCCATGCCGATCTCAACATTCCCGAGGTGTGGCACACGGCGGGGAAGTCCGCTGTCAGGATCGGCCCGGAACCCAAACCCCTCAGCCCCTACCACTGCCCCTGCATGCAGGACCGATCGATCGCCAAGCATACAGTTGTCGCCAAGAACCGAAGCTGCATGCATCGCCGCCTGCGAGCCAACTCGGGCCTCACGCCCCACAGTGGCCCCGGCGAGTATCCACGCGCCTTGTCCAACGTGCGCATCAGCACATACAACGGCACCAGGTCCAATGTGAACACTGTCTTCCAAATGAGCTGACTCGTGCACACATGCATCAGCAGAGATACCCGGTGTCGGCATCGGACGCATTTCGGCAGCCACCGATTCCAACAGAAGCATGAGCGCCACTTCCGCGTCATCCACGACGATCAGTGCACGTGTGTCGGGATCATGCCCGAGTACTTCCACACCTCGGCTGACCAGTGCAACTCGGGCAGTGGACTCAGCCCACTTCCCTGCCCACCGCTGCGAGGCGATAAACACAAGCTCATGTTCGGTGGCATCTTCGAGACCGGCAAATCCCATGACAACCGCGTCAGCCAAACCAATGAGATCGCCGCCAAGTTGCTTGGCAATAGCTCCCGCGGTGACGCCCGACAGAAATGTCACGGGCGTATCCTCATTAGTGCGCGGCCTTCCACTGTTCGTTCATAAATGCCACGAGCACATCCGACACATCGAGCGTCGGCTGGGCGTACAGCACGCGACGCGAAGAAATTTCACCAAGCACATCGGCACTCTGCTCGTTGATGTCAATAGCGGAGTCATCCACCAGAATCAGGCCATAGCCGTCACGGTCGGCCAGTTGCCCCACACTCGTGCGGATGTGATCGTAGATACGAAGCACGCTTCTCGTCTTTGTTGCGAGTTCTCGCCGCTCAGTATTGAGCATGAATGCCTTGAGGTTGATGGTGGCTCGCTTGAGCGCACGCTGCGCATCCCCAAACTTGTCTGTTCCAGGAACAAAGTCTTCCAAATCCGCTCGCAAGACCTCGGCTTCTTTGGTTCGAGTCTCGATGTCGGTTTTAAACTGTTCGCTGGCAGCGGTAGCTCTGGCAACCTCAGCCTTCCACTCATCGAGCGAGTCAATCACTCGCGGAAGATCAATCGTGCCCAACGCAGTCGCCGGTGGTGCGAGGCGACCAGTAGCGGTCTGGAATGCCAGCATCATGCCCGTGATGAGGGCGATCGACAGGATGTACTTATTTACATGACGGTTCATATCGCTACTCCTACCGGCCTCATTGGCCTGTGGCTTCCATTTCGTATTCGTTGTTCATGCGGATAATGACATCCTCGGTTCGATCCACACGAGCAGACGAGAATGCAATGCGTCGACGGCGAATCTCGTTTCGAACCTGGTCTTCGAGGGGACCCGCTTGTGGGTCGATCTGAATGTCTCGGTCCGGACTGTAAATGAAGACCATGTCCAGACCCTCACGCTGCGCCATCTTTTGCACCGCGGTCATGACATCTTCGTACAAGCCTTGCATCAGCAGGGCTCGTTCGATGTCCAGTTCACGCATGGTAAATTCCTGCCAGGCCAGAAACTCGGTGTACTTCTCATCGAGTCGCTCCTGTGCGTTAATTCGATCTGGACCCAGTTCCATCGGGCCAATGGCCTCATTGAGTTCTCGAAGTTCCTTATCGCGAGCTTCACTCTCTCCCAGAATGCCCTCGCCTTGGGTGTTGAGTTTGGCTTCCGCATCAGCCTTTTCTGCCAAACCATCAATGACTCTCACCAGATCGATGTAGGCCACCGGTCCAGCAGGCGCCATGGACAAGGCAGTTCCGCGAATCGAGATGACGCTCGCCATCGCGATGCCCGCGACGAGGAGTGCTGCCGTCAACCATTTGGGTGTTTTATGCATGTGTTGTCCTCCAGGACGTAGTAGAGGCGGTGCCGTACTCAGAACGGCAGGTCCGCTGAGAAACTGAACAACTGTGTCTGGTCCAAATCCTGCTTGATCATCGGGAACCCGAAGTCAAATGCCAAGGGCGTCGGGCCAAGTTGGGGAATATACACTCGGATGCCCACACCGACGCTAACACGGTACTCCTCCATACCTGGCGAGTCGTTCACGGTGCCCGAGTCCACAAAGACAACGCCATCGAGCAACTCGCCGAGCAGCGGTCGCTGGTACTGCGCACCTGCGAAGAATTGGAAGGTGCCGCCAACGGGCACATCCGTCTGGACACCCGCCGCCGTCTTGCCTTTGGGGGAGATCGTTCGGAAGTCGAAGCCCCGGAAACTGCGCCCGCCAAGGTAGAACTGCTCATAGGTCGGAGCCTGACCGCCAAAGATGTGACCGATCTGACCATCAATTCGCAGTGTTGATGTACGCCCAAGGAAGTCGCGGTCCAGAGCGAGGTAGGTCGTGTAGTCCACTGATGCTCGATTGAACGCGACATTGCCACCAATGGCACCCCAGTTGGCTAGGCTCAATTGGGTTCGACTGCCACGAGTCGGACGGGCGAGACGATCGATGGTCGTACGTGACAGTGTCATGCCCAGAGATAGAAGCGTTTTCGTCCCCTGATCGGCAATGACTTCCTCAGGTTCAAAAGCGTTCAGGCCATCGAGCTTCGCTTTGGCGGCATCGAACCGGAACGCGACGTACCACACATCACCGAGGCGACGGGCCAGTGAAGTCCCTGCAGACGTTCGTTCCTCGGTGTAGTCGGAGTACACGCGGCGGAGGACACCCGCTGCCTGTCCCAAGGCCCAAGGAGTACCCAGAATCTGTGGCTCGGTCAGGCTGATGTCGTATGCGAAGATTTCGGTGCCGGGCTGAAAATTGATGGCAAATTTCTGACCGGCCCCTCGGAACGCGCGGCCACGAATGAACTCACCAAAGGTTTCAGGCACATCGAAGAGATCGAAGTTGTTTTGAGTCAGTGAGATATTACCCAGCACACCCGTGTCTGAACCAAAGCCCACGCCGAAGTTGATAGAGCCGGTGTTCTGTTCCTTGATCTCGACAAGCACATCGCGAATGGTTTCTTGCCCAGGCTCGGGCTGCTGAACGGTGACCCTCGCATCTTTGAACAGACCAGTGCTCATGATGCGTTCCTTGGTGCTCTTCAACTCTCGGGCATCGAATCGGCGACCCGGCACCAAACCCACATTGATCCGAATGATCTTGTCCTTGGTCAGCGTGTTGCCGGTGATGCTCACTATACCGACGTCGGCCACTTCGCCCTCGTCGATCTCCAACGTCAAGATTAACTCGGTAGACCGACCGTGACGAATCGGAGAGATGCCCGCTCTGGCATCGAGGTATCCCATCACGCCGTAGGAATCTTTGATCGATTCCTGAGATTGTTCGAGCAGGTCCTGCTTAAATACATCGCCGACCTTGATGTTCATGATCGCAGCAAGTTGCTCGGATGAGAACACCTTCAATGGTGCGCCAGCCATGCCCGAGGCCTTGATCTCGCCGACGGTGTACTGCCTTCCCTCTTCGATCAGAAAGACAACTTTGGCTTCTCGTTGACTGGGGCTAATTTCGATCTGCTTATCGACACGGACATCGATAAAGCCCCGGCCATAGTAAAATCGATGCAGCGAAGCGACGTCATTGGTCAACTCAGCATCGTCCAGTT
The DNA here is from genome assembly GCA_964524945.1 of uncultured Isosphaeraceae bacterium. Taxonomy (GTDB): domain Bacteria; phylum Planctomycetota; class Phycisphaerae; order Phycisphaerales; family SM1A02; genus UBA12567. The sequence continues at coordinate 12,760 of CAZGFN010000035.1, read as the reverse complement.
CACCACGACGCAAGAACGGGAACCACGTCGTGGTTTCGATCTCCGCGCTCAATTCCTTAGCCGAAAAGGAAGTCGAGCCATTGAACACAATGGACCGAATTCGAACCCGTGGTCCTTCGATGACTTCAAAGATCAGTACGCCGTGCTCATCGAGTTGTGGAAGATCGATTGATACCTCCGCGAGGAAGTAGCCCTTGGCATAGTAGAGCTGCTCCATCTCGCGGATTCCGCGCTGAATCAAAAAGTCATCCCGCGGAGATCCTCGATGCAGTCCCGTGGGTCCGAGCAGCGACTTGTCACTGAGCAGTTTGTTGCCCACCACCGACACCGCAGCGAGCAACTGCTGCTCCTTGAAGACATAAGTTAGAGCCACACTCCCATCGTCCTGAAGGACCGCTTCGATGTCGATACTGGCAAACTCACCGAGCCTTGTTAATCGTGAAATATCACCTCGAGCCGTTTCTGGTGTGTACGGCTCGCCCACCCGCGACCGAATGTTGTTGTAGACGCCCTGCTCGTCGACCCGGCCGAGACCGGTCAGTGAGATCGACCCGATCGGTCGATCCAAGAGCGCATCGGTGTCCTGTACCGCGGCTGTGGCCCAAGGCTGGACCAGCAGCGAGATAAAGAGGGCTGCGATGGCGGTGCGAAAGAGGCCCATTCAGTGAGGCGAGGATATCCGAGGCGGATGATTGCTGCCTCCTTGGGGATGGTGGAGGTACCCTTCGCATCTGACCTCAGGCGTGGAATGGAGATTGAGACACATGCGGATGACTCTGGTGGATCTAGCCCAGCGGCTCGGCGCGGTACTTGACGGCGACCCTGAGGCCACCGTAGGGCGGTGCCGTGGCATTGAAGTCGCCGAGTCTGGCGACCTAGCCTTCTTGGCCAATGTTCGATACCGCGACCATTTAGAGACGAGCGAAGCAACCGCTGTGCTCGTAGCGCCGGGCATCGAGACTCCCAAAGGCCTCAACACGCTGATCTGCGACGATCCCTACTTTGCGTTTCGTAATGCGGTTATTGAACTTCACGGCATGCGGCAGCACCCAGAGCCCATGGACGCAGATGAGCGGGGCATCAGCTCCCGAGCCGCTGTCCATACTGAAGCGAAAGTCGGCGAAGGCACTCGCATCCACCCCTTTGCCACCGTCGAGCACGGCGCAACCATCGGGCGAGGGTGCCACCTGTACCCCGGCACTTGGGTCGGGCCTCACGCCGTAATCGGCGACGACTGCATCTTGTTTCCCAACAGCGTTGTCCACGAGTACTGCCTACTCGGCGACCGGGTGACGCTACACGCGGGCACCGTCATCGGTAACGACGGCTTTGGCTATGCCACACACGAGGGTGTGCACCACAAAATTCCTCAGCATGGCATCGTCGTGCTCGAAGACGATGTCGAAATCGGCGGCAACTGCGCCATCGAACGGGCCGCCATGGGCGAAACCCGCATTGGCACGGGCACCAAATTCGCCGATCTCATCTCGATTGGGCACGGCACCACGATGGGTGGGCATTGCCTGTTGGTCTCCCTTGTGGGCGTAGCTGGATCGGTGACGATGGGACATCACGTCGTCCTGGGTGGCCAGACTGGCGTAGCGGGCCACCTCACGATTGGCGATGGCGTGCAGGCACTGGCACACACGGGTGTCGTGACCGCCATTCCCGATGGCAAGAAAATCGGTGGCGCGCCAGCCATCGACGCCGACACGGCCAAACGCAATGCCATGGCCTCGGTGAATCTGGCCGAGCTGTTCCGACGAGTCAAGCGGCTTGAGCGAAGCGTCCAGAAGGACTGAATTCGCCTCGCTGCCAGTACCATGCAGGGATGTCTACAACGTCCCAACTGCGGCACACGCCATTCCACTCCTTCCATACCGGCCATGGCGCCAAACTCGTCAACTACACCGGCTGGGAGATGCCCCTGCACTATGGCTCGATCATCGATGAGCACGTGCAGACTCGCACAAGTGGTGGCATGTTCGATGTCTCGCACATGGGACGACTGCGATTCAAGGGTCGCGATGCGTGCCGCATGATGGACCGATGCTGCAGTCGTCGCATCGACGGCATGAAGTCTGGCCAAGTTCGTTATGGATTGATCTGCAACGAACACGGCGGTTGCCGCGACGACGTGCTGATCTACTGCATTGACCAAAGCGAATACTTGATGGTCTGCAATGCCGCCAACCGAGAGAAGTTGCTGGGTCACTTCGAAAACATCCGCGGCGATCTTGTCTACAAGATGAAAGATGAAACAGAGTCCACGGCCATGGTCGCCATTCAAGGCCCCAAGGTCATGGAACTCATCAGCCAGTTCTCCAGCGAAATTCCCGCCATGAAGCGGTATCACTTTGTTACAAAATCAGTGCTTATTGCCAAGGCCCTCGTCTCCCGGACTGGCTACACAGGCGAAGACGGCGTCGAAGTGATTCTTCCCAAGGCGATTGCCGCCAAGATGGTCGGCATGATGCTGGGCAATACTGACGCTGCTAACACGCCAGTCAAGCCCTGTGGCCTTGGTGCTCGTGATTCACTGCGACTCGAAGCAGGCATGTGCCTGTACGGACATGAAATCACCGAAGACATCGACCCCCTGACCGCCAGGCTCGACTTTGCCGTCAAACTCGATAAGAACTCCGGCCAGTGCACGGCCGAGCGATTCATCGGTCAAGAGGCATTACAGGCCATTGTCGATGCTGGCGGGCCTCCACGATTGCTGACGGGTTTAATTCTGAACGGTCGGCGTGCGGCTAGGCAGGGCCAAGCGGTCATGCAAGATGGCGTTGAAGTCGGCACGGTGACCAGTGGATGCTTGAGCCCGACACTCGATACATCCATTGCCATGGCGATCATCGACCGCGATGTGCGTGAGGTTGGCACAACACTGTCGATCAATCTCGGCCGCGCCGCGGTTGATGCGACCGTGTGCGAACTGCCGTTCTTGAAAAAGTGACGTTGGCCGCTACGCGACGCGACGCTGCTTAAGACGGTGCTGGATACGCCGAAGCGTGTCCATTTCAATTTGACGAACGCGTTCGCGGGTCAAACCAATGACGGCGCCGATTTGCTTGAGCGTCAAAGGCGCACGCCCCTCCAATCCGTAGCGAAGCCGGAGCACTCTTGCCTCGCGTTCTTCGAGCGTCTCAATAACGGCCATGACGATGGCAAGTTCTTCAGCGTTGCCCACACTGTGCTCAGGACAGACGTTTCGAATGTCTTCGATAACTGATCCAAAGTCAAGCGGCTGGCCGTCTTCCATTGTCGGTGCATGATTCGAACTTCGATGCGCATGCAACGCTCGCTGGACTATTTGCGCCTTGCGAATAGGAAGTTCCAACAGCAAGGCCATGTCATTGACATTGGGTGTGCGCCCCTCCTGTTCGCGAAATGTGGCCGCAGCCCGCTGCCATCGTCGAATGAGGTCAACCATGTACGCGGGAATGTGAATGGGTTGACGGGCATTGATGAGCGTGCGTTTGATGGCCTGCTTGATCCACCAAGAGGCGTAGGTCGAAAATCGTGCCCCCTGCGCCGGATCAAAACCCTCAACGGCGCGAATGAGTCCAATGTTGCCTTCCTCGATGAGGTCCGAAAGAGGTAGTCCTCGGCGGACATAATTCTTTCCGATCGACACGACCAGCCTGAGATTTGACTGAATCATGCGATCCTTGGCGGCCATATCGTTATCGTTGATGATTCGCCACCCAAGTTCCTTCTCTTCCGCAGGCGTCAGTAGATCGACGCGGTTGATGTCGCGGAGATAGGTCTCAAGTGTTCTGTCGGAGTATTGACGAGCCATGGCGCACAGGGTTCCTGCGTTGGACCGGGTTCCCGCCGCTCCCACACAGGAACGACTCTGGTGCCTCCATACGGGGGCCCGGTGCTGTCCCCCCGGACAGCTTTGATCCCCGCATATGCGGGTCATTTGCCCAACGACCCCTGCCAGCCCATTGCTGGTTTGAGAGCCAACTCCACATATCCACCTTCGATGGGGTTGTGAAACGGATCCCGCAAGATTCGGGGCAATCAGGTCTCCCGGTACAATCGAACCACCAAACGTCGGTCTTGACTGCACTGGTCACTGTCAAGCACTAGCCAGTGAAATAACCGCCTGAATGGACCGCATGGCCCGCACAGAGCAACCTTTGGGCCAGTTGAATTCCCCCCCCGAGCCCCCCCATGCCTGACATTGACCTGACTACATTTTTTTCTCAGTGGCCCCTCGGGCCCGACCACGATGTCGCCAGAATGGTGACCGCCAGCGATGGCCGGGAGCTTATTCAGGTCCGAATTGAGATGGGCCTCCTGCAACTCGAAGTCAGCGGCCGCCCCGATGGGCGGTCCTCGGCCTTCGCCACCGCCGAATCCGCCGTCGACGCAGACACGGCCGAGGACTTGCTTCACGAGGCGGGCCTGCACGACTATCGCGGGCACCTCCTCTTAGCCCTGTCACGGCACGAGCAAGCCATTCAGGACGCCGAGCACGTCATTCGGTGCGCGACGGCTGCCCGAGATGTCGCTCCGCAAGATGCCCTGAACGAAGCCCATCGACGCGGCTGCACTCTGAGAGCAAGGGCCGCTGCCGAAGCAGCGGCCGCCGCCGGTCGCAAGGATTTGGCCAGGCTGGCCATTGAACGTGGCCTGACCGATCTGACCAACGTCGTCAGCGAGAGCCACTACGACTCCTGCAACGAGGTCTTGCTGCTGCGGGGCATGCGCGATGTTCTGACACCTCGGCTGCCGTCCTCACAACGTGAAGAACTCCGACATCGACTCAGGGATGCCATCGATCATGAGAACTACGAGTTGGCCGCCATTCTCCGTAATGAACTTCGGCAGATGAAGTAGACCAGGCAACGCAGCGACCGAGGGGCCTCAGTGCGGCACACTCACTGTGGCTTCTTCGCTGCACATCAACTCAGGATCGATCGCCTGCAATCGCGCGCAGCGTGCACGGAGTTTCGCTGGATCTGCGCCAGCACGAGCCAGTACGGCCAGCAGCCGTTCATTGGCCAACCGCCACCGAGCCGGGTCATCCTGACGAGGCATCGCGGCAATTCGTCGGTAGCCCTGCGCTGCTTTGGCTAGATCGCTGCGGTCACCGGATTGCCACAGACAATCGCATTGGCCCAAAATGGCCGCAACCAAACTGGGTGATGTCCCCAAGACGGACTCATAGATTGTCAGTGCTTGATCAACTCGACCCGATCGCTTCAATGCGTCGGCCAGCGCGACATCGGCCGAGGCGTCGCCACTGAGGTCCTCTGCGCCTAGCGACGCTGCCACGACATCCGCATGCGATGGTGCGTACGCGCCCATCCAATGCAGAAGATCGCGGCGTTGTGCCGCCTCCAAAACGTCCGTCATCCGCTGTACGCCAACGCGATCCCCCGCACTGGCCGAGATCTGCGCATCAATCATGAATCGGTCCGACCCGCGAGCGAGTGTCATGGCTTTGTCATCTCGCCGAAGCGTGCGGGCCGTTGCCAAATCGCCTTCAAGAAGCGATCGCTCGATACGCAGCATCGCAACCTTGGCCGCCACTTCGCCCGCCTGCGTGCTTCCTCGTCTGTGTGCAATCATCGCCGCAGCACGAAGTGCATCGATGTGCTGCTGATCTGCGGTTTCAAAGGTGCCCGCCCGAAGCCGCTGGCCAAGTAGGTGCAACATGAGTTCCATGGCGTCGACATGAACATCACTTCCAGGGGTGATGGTTGACAGTCGTTCCATCGCTGCGTGAACATCTCCGCGTGTGGCGGCGTGATGAGCCAACGTCAACAGCCAGTGATCTCGCGACTGCCCGTCCGCGGCAGCCTCAAGCAAGACCGCTTCGATCAGCAATTCATCTTGACCAGTCGCGCCGATGAGTACCGCTTGCCTTGCAGCGCGATCGAGTAATTGACGGCGATGCACCCCGGTCGCAGCTGACGCCGCATCGCGCCAGGCCACGACCGATTCGATGCCGCCATCCTGCAACGTCACGGCCTGCGCAATTGCTTCCAATACCAGCGCTCGATCAAACCCACTTCGCTCGCCAGCAGCCGCCGCTTCAATCAGTTTGTGAGCCTCTTGTGTGCCGCTTCCAGCAAGCGCTCCTTCAATCATTCCCGCAACACACGCCGCGTCAGTGGTCTTGTCTGCTTGCCCAACGAGCGGATACAGCAAAGCGGCGGCGTGGTGGACCTTGTGGGCGGCCTGCTGTGGGGTCATGCCGATACGCTCGAGGTTTCGTCGCCATACGGTGGCAACACGCGACGCAGCAGACAGGTCGGTCGCCTGCGACATGGCGGCATCGCCAAGCAGATGCACCTGCCACGCATCCACAGCACCATCGATGGACACTTCCACCGCCGACAAGAACGCTGCATCAGGCATCGCATGCCATCGACTGATTTGCATCGCGACGCGTTCTGTGGGAGACAAGGATTCGTCGCCGGATGTCATCGCCAGTTGCCTACTGGCTCCAGCCGAATCGTTGAGCGCCATGCAGACCGCGGCAAGCATGCGGCGGGCTCGGCCTGTTGGATCAGTGTTGGCCGCCACCGCATCGTTCAGCAATGGTTTTGCCTCCCGTAGCAGGCGGTCGCGGGTATCGTCGCGTGCCAAAAGGCCCGCGGCGGCGCACGCCACGCCACGTCGCACCCGCCAGCGACGCGACCAAAGCGACACTGGCTGTCCATCACGAGCCATTCGTTGCAGCACGTCTTCAAGGCGGGCGCTGGACATGATCGCCTCATCCAGAACGGCCGCCGCCGCCTGCCTACGGTGAACATCGGGCACACCCAAGAGCGCCCCGTCAACCACCATCTCGTGAGCCCATGCTTGACCAAGAATGGCATCAAGTAGCTCCACATCGGCTTGGATCCGCTGGGTATCGGAGGTCGCCTGGCGGCACGTCTCCCGACACTGTTCAAGCAGCGCCGCTGGCGAAGTTGCGACCGAGATGGCCAGCACCAGTGCAGCAATCATGATGAGGGTGTCTCCAAGCTGACATTGGTGCAACCGGCCGCCACTGCGGCGTTGAAAGTATCGATGACCATCTCCCAGGCCACCTCGGGCGAAGGATCAATGACGATGGGATGATCACGCAAGAAAAGCACCCCGCGGGGATGCACGGACTCAGTCAGAAACATGCGAAGTGCTTCGACGGTCGGATCAATCCGCCACGGTCCAAGTACTTCGATATGGGCCATCGTGCCATCACCAGCAATGCGAATCAGGAGTGGGTCGTCAGGCACATCCAGTGGATCCACCGAGGCCGCCTGTGGTTCGGGAAGGTCCAGTCTGAACACTTCCTCAGTCGGACTGAAGTCGGTGGCCACCATGAAGTACATCAACAACAAGAACACCACATCGATCAGTGGCGCCATGTTCAGCGTCATGCCGCCACTGCCGCGGCGTCTTCGGACGCGAATATGCGACCTCATTGGCCGCGACTCCGCATGGCAGCGAGTTGCACATGCACTGGTCCAGGAAGGCGTGCATCACGACCGGCGCCTCGGGCTGCATCAAGAACCGGTGCGACATCCGCCCACGGCGTGTCCCGTCCGGCACGGATCTGCACGCTTGCGGTGGGGTGCTTGGCCAGCAGCGTCCCAAGGGACACTCGCAAGGATTCACTTGCCGCAGGCCCCGACCACTCCACGCCATCTAGGCGTAACCGCACGTCCCCCGCACCGCCAAGCACGCTGACGACAGTACGCAATCCTGCTTCGGGCACCCGCGTCGCCGCGGGTGTGGGTGAGGGAAGGTCCAAGGGGGGGCGATCTTCGTCGACGATGCGAGACACCAATACAAAGAAGACGATGAGCAGAAACACGACGTCAATAAGCGACGTCATGTCAGCATTGATCGAAGTGCCACCGCGTCGACGCATCAAGCGACCGCCGGCGCGCCATCTCGTAACTTACGTGGGCGGAATCGAGACAACAAGTCTTCGGCAACAAGGGTTGCCTCAGCTGTCATCGCATCGATGCGACCTCGCAAGAGTGCCGCGGCCGCCAATGAAGGAATGGCCACAACCAGTCCCCAGAATGTGGTCGTCAGCGCCGTCCCAATGCCCCCGGCGAGCATGACCGGGTCAGCCGCGCCTCCAGAGGCAACGATGGCCGAGAAGGCCATAATCATTCCGTACACCGTTCCAAAGAGGCCGATCATTGGGCTGACCTGTCCGATGATGTTGAGCGCTTCGATGCGGCGCAGTCGCGATACGGTGTGTTCTTCGCTGGATTGCTCGAGCGTTCGAAGTACCGCATTCCAACCGTTCGGGGCTTGTCGAAGTGCGTCGGCCATGACGCGACCGAGGAAGGTGTCGCTTCCTTGTGCCAGTGCGATGGCTTCCTTGAACCGCTTGGCCTTGAGATTCTTTCGCATGGTGTCGGCAAACCCCTCTGGCATAACCGTGACTCGGCGGTTTTGCATCGCCATTGAAATGGCCATCGCTAGGGCGGTCATCGACATGCACAACAACAACCACGTCACGCCAGTTCCAAGCACTTCGATCCGGCCATCGCCATTTCGAGAGATGAAGAAGGCCGAGGCAAAGCTCCGCGTGCCACTGTCAGCTGCAGAGGCTGCAGCTGGCGCGGCGATGGACAGGCATAGGCCCGAGGCAAGCACAACAAGACGATTCATCGGTCAAGATCCTCCAAAGTCACAGTTCGCATGGCACCCCCACCGTGTGTTGCGGCGATGGCTTCAAGAAGTGGGGTTGGGTCATTAGCACTTCGGCTCACAAGGCGGATGCACTCAATCCGTACCGGTCGCAGCGCAGTGCGTGCATTCACAGGATTGGCCTGATCAAGGGCCGCCAACACGGAGTCCCGATCCACAGCCCACTGGCCGCGTCCAGCGAGCCCTTCACTCAGAAGCACGATGAGGTCGGGCTTAAGTTGCAATGCCTCGATCAGAGCACCCGTTGGGTTCGATCCTCGCTGCATGCGACGCGATGCGTCGCGGCGAAGGGCGGCGATAGCGATCTCGGCCGCAGCGGGCGTGACGTCGGTCAATCGCCGAGGGGGCGCCGCATGCACGTCGTCGCCCGCGAAGTAGCGAATGGCAAAGCGCTGGTCAGTATGCATCGCCGCGAGCGTGCGTTCGACTTCGTCAATCACGAATGGAAGCCACGCGATCATGCTTCCACTGGCATCCAGAACGAAGACCACATCACCAGCAACGCCCAGCGATGCGCCCGCAAAAGAGGCTGGTACAGATCTTGAAGGTCCAGATTGAGTGGCAGCGGTGGGCGCCGAGATTGCCGGAAGACGCGGCGGCGAGGCGAGTGCGGGAAGTTCGGGCATGCTGGGCGCTTGGGATTGGACTGCATCGGCCGGGGTGTCGTGGAGCGGCATGATGGGTGTCATGGCAACGATGTCCGATGTGATCACCGGCGAGGGCAGGTGTTCGTCCATGCGGATGATCGACCACGTCACAAGAAGGCCCACGATGATCAGTACTGCATGGAGCCCAATTGACACCGTCCATGGGCCGACACGATCAATCAGCCGGTGCATGCGTCCAGTTGGCGAATTGGTGACTCGAAGCGACACGATGCCTCGGAGGATACGGCTCGAACAGGTGATGCCTCGCCATTGAGTCATAAAGGCTACAGGAAGGCTACGGAGCATCCTCGACGGCAAGGTTCTTGCGTGAGGTTGCGGTCTTCGCGTGGCTGGGCCAGAGCAATCGGTCCAAGGCAAGCGGACCGGATCCCTTGATCAGCAGCCCCACCGCCAGCACAAAGAGGCCCGCAGCAAAGAGCATCTGCTCAAAGGCGGGGGCGTCGGCCGCCCATTCGAAGGGGTTGCGATCGAACATGCCCTCCGCTTGAATGGTCGAGAGCCAGAAACTGGCCCCAAGCATGACCGCCATCACGAAGGCCCAGAATCGGGTCAATAGGCCGATGAAAATAGCCACGCCACCGATCAACTCCGCGACCGAAGCGGCCCAAGCCGTTGGCTGAGACCAATTTTCAAACCCAACCTCTCGAAGCCGCAGCGCGATGGTCATCGCTGCGGGGCGGTGACCGCTTTGGGAGGCCGCTGGGGCCTCCGCAGGCGATTCCTGTTCGGTGGTGCTCATGGCCGCCAGGGCTGCGGCCTGAACCGAAGATGGCTTGGTAGCGTTGGTGCCCTTGGCCGTGGGCTGAGAGGTGGGTTTCTGAGCGGCTGGTGCAACTGGTGCAAGCAGCGAAACAGGCGTTATCGCCACCGCATCGCCCTCGAGCACACGGATCTCTTCGGGCGTGAATTCAACAGTGTCAAAGCACAGATGCCACCCCGAGAAGAAGAACCCAACAGCCAACACCAGACGAGATAGGAGCCCGATGAAGGATGTTCCGGCAGAAGTTGATGACATATCTGATGCTCCGTGTAATCGCTTTGAAGGGTCTGAGAACTTCCTCGGGCAAATCACTTGCCCCACGCCCGCCTTTGTGGGTGTAATCTGCATTCTCAATCCCTGATTCCACGCGGGCGTGGCGGAATTGGCAGACGCGCTGGTTTTAGGTACCAGTGGGGTAACCCGTGGAGGTTCGAGTCCTCCCGTCCGCATTGTATCGACACGAGCATTGTGCTCCCAACCCCCGTTGAGTTCTCAAGAGCCCCCCCAATGAGCGACTGGACCCCTGACAACTGGAAGGCCCTGACAGCCCTTCACCAGCCCGAATACCCAGATGCCGAACAATTGGCCCAGGCTGTTGGCGAATTGGCGCTCCTGCCCCCATTGGTGACCAGTTGGGAAATCGAGGGTCTCAAAGGTGAACTGGCCGAGGCTGCAACGGGTCAGCGATTTCTGCTTCAAGGTGGCGACTGCGCCGAGTCGTTCACGGATTGTGAATCATCGGTCATCGCCAACAAACTCAAAATTCTCCTGCAGATGTCACTGGTGCTGGCGCAAGGGACGCAGCGTCGCGTGATTCGCGTTGGGCGATTCGCTGGCCAGTACGCAAAACCTCGGAGCGATGCCAACGAAACACGCGACAATGTGACGCATCCGAGTTACTTCGGTGACATCGTCAACCGCCCCGACTTCAACGAGAAGTGCCGACGCCCTGACCCATGGCGAATGCTTCGGGGCTACGAGCGATCAGCCCTGACGCTCAATTTCATTCGCGCCCTCATCGACGGGGGCTTTGCCGACTTGCATCACCCCGAGTACTGGGAACTGGACTTCGTCAAACACTCACCTAGAGCCACCGAGTACTACGAGACGGTACGATCCATTGGTGAATCGGTGCGATTCATGGAAACGCTCACGGGCATATCGGTTGCCGATCTCTCGCGCGTGAACTTCTACACGAGCCATGAAGGCTTGCTGTTGCCCTACGAACAAGCCATGACCCGCAAAGTGCCCCGCCGCGACGGGTGGTACAACCTGTCGACCCACTATCCGTGGATCGGCATGCGGACCGCTGGGCTTGATGGCGCGCATCTGGAATTCTTCCGAGGCATTCGCAACCCCATTGCGGTCAAGATCGGCCCGTCAATCCAAGCAAGTGAATTGCAGGGCTTTGTCAGCCGGATTGTCAATGTCCTGCATCCTGACGATGAACCGGGGCACCTGACCTTTATTCATCGATATGGCGCTGCACAGGTGGGCGAGCATTTGCCAGCTCTCATTGATGCGGTGCAGGCCACAGGACGCACCGTGCTATTTGTCTGTGACCCGATGCACGGCAATACTCGCAAGACGGCCTCGGGCATCAAGACTCGGAGTTTCGAGGACATCCTGAACGAACTTGAGCAGGCCATCGAGATCCACGCCAAGTGCGGTTCGCACCTCGGGGGCGTGCACTTTGAACTCACCGGCGACAATGTCACCGAGTGCACCGGCGGGGCGCGCGGGCTGACCGATGACGACCTCAAGGATGGCTACCGATCGCTGGTCGACCCGCGGCTCAACTACGAGCAAGCACTCGAAATGGCCATGCTCATCGCGCGGCGATTGGCGCCAAACTCGTAGTCAAGACAATCGAGCGGCGGTCGGGTGAGTTCAGAACCAGTTCTTCTCGCCGGCAATGTAGACGTCGTAAAATCGCTGATCTGAACATGTCAGATACACGACGCCTTCAATGAGGCCAATGATGGCCATGACCCACGCGAGAAGGCCCAGGGAGAGCACGGACACCAACAACATGACCAGTCCTGTTCCGGTGTACCCCAGTACAAACTTGTGAATGCCGAACAAGCCGAGGAGGATCCCCAGAATCCCCGCAAGAACCTTCATCCGGTTGGCTTCTTCCTGATTGTACGCGTCTGTCATGAGTATTCCCTTTTGTGTGCCATGTCACGCTGAAGCAGAGGCGATCGCTAACGTCACGCCGAATCCAATGAAAAAGAGCATCGTGCCGCCAACTGTCTCGCCATCGCCTTGATGCGCTTCGACGAGCAGTTCTTCGGTCACAAGATACAACAGCGCCGCGGCGCCAAAGGCCAGCAGCCCCAGTCGCCACGGACCGGACAGAGAGGTCGCAAGGGCCAATCCCCCACCGCCGCCAATCAACAGGCACAGAGCCAAGACTCCAGCAAGTCCCATCAACCGACCAGATCGCCCCGCCAGCACAGCCGCCAAGGCCATCCCCAAAAAGAATGTTTCGAAGCTCACGCCCGCAGCAAGCACCATGCCGCCCTGCTCGTCAGCGGACAATGCAAGGGCCACGAGCAGCCCGTCGATGAGTAGATCCACCGAGAGTCCGGCGAACATTCCGACCGACACATCTGGCAGTGCGCCTTCTTCTTCACCATCGTCGCCATCA
>CAZGFN010000034.1:0-29248 GCA_964524945.1 uncultured Isosphaeraceae bacterium | reverse complement strand
GGCACGCCCGACTTCGACACCACCGCGACCTATTAGGCCTCCGTCACGATCGAACCATTCAATGACCCGCGAGACATCTGGGTGCGGGAAACCGTTCCCAACATCGCATGGGCCAATCCAGACCGATACCCAGAACCGCCATGCGCTTTCGACCTCAATGGCGACGGCAACGTAGGCACCCTTGACCTGCTGAGCATGCTCGAGACCTGGTCCGCCTACGGCGTTAATGACCTGCTCTCCTTGCTGCACTCGTGGGGCTCGTGCGACTGACCAAACGCCCCCACACTGACCATGAGCCGCTCGCCCCCCCCCCCCCCCCGCCCCGGGGGGGGCCCGGGGGGCCCCCCCCCCCGCCCGCGGCCCCCCCCCCCCCCCCCACCCGTGCCCGTTAGAATACGCGGCTACCCCCGGATACCTCCGGATACCCCGCCCCCCATTCGCACAGGGCCCCCAATGCTCCATACCGCCGACCCCAATCTCCGAAACGTCGCGATCATTGCGCACGTCGACCACGGCAAAACAACCATTGTCGACGGACTGCTGGGCTTCTGCGGAAGTCTCGAACGCAGCCAAGGAGAAGAAGACTGCATCCTCGACTCCGACCCACTCGAACGCGAACGTGGCATCACGATCACAGCCAAGAACTGCGCCGTAACCTATCGGCCACAAGACGGCCAGCACGCTGGCCAAACCTGCCGCATCAACATCATCGACACGCCTGGTCACGCTGACTTCGGCGGCGAAGTCGAGCGCGTACTTAAGATGGCCGACGGCGTGCTGCTCTTGGTCGATGCCTTTGAAGGTCCAATGCCCCAGACCAGATTCGTGCTGACCAAGGCACTCGAACTCAACCATCCGATCATCGTGGTCATCAACAAGTGTGACCGCAAGAACGCGCGACCAGACCAAGTACTTAATGAAATCTTCGACTTACTCGTCGCCCTTGGTGCCAGCGACGAACGGCTTGACTTCCCAACCATCTACGCTTCCGGCCGTGACGGGTGGACCAATACCGAAGAAGGCGTGCATGACGGCACGATGCAACCGCTGCTCGACGCCATCATGACGCACCTTCCCGCACCCGTGGGATACGCCGATGTACCCCTCCAGATGCTCATCGCTAGCGTCGAATACTCGCCCTATGCCGGCCGCATCGCCATCGGGCGAATCTTCGCTGGCGCACTCTCGGCCGGTCAAGCCGTCACGATCTGCCACGAACACACGCAACGTATCGCGCGGGCTCAAAAGGTGTACCGGTTCAAGGACCTCGGGCGAGCACCCGCCGAACTTGTGTCGGTAGGTGACCTGTGCGCCGTCGAAGGCATCGGCGACTTTGAGATTGGCGACACCATTGCCTGCCCCGAGCAGCCCAATCCCATCGCCCGCATCGCGGTCGATGAACCAACATTGCACATGCTCTTTCGCATCAATGACTCACCCAATGCGGGTCGGAGTGGACGCTTCGTAACCTCACGCCAGATTTCCGAACGGCTCGACCGTGAACTTCGCAGCAACCTCGCACTCCGCGTCGAGCCTGGTGAGAGCGCTGAAGAATTCAAAGTCTCCGGCCGCGGGCTGCTGCATCTGGGCATCCTCCTAGAGAACATGCGACGTGAAGGCTACGAACTGACCGTCGGCAGACCTCAAGTCATCGAAAAGGAAATCGATGGCGCCACATGCGAGCCCATCGAATTGCTCACGATCGATGTCGATGAAGATCATGTCGGCCCGGCCATGGAACTGCTTGGCCCACGAGGCGGGGAAGTGCAGACGCTTGAGCAACGTGGCGACCGAATGCACATTGAGTGCGAGATCCCAGCGCGGGGTCTCATCGGACTTCGCAACCACATGCTCACAGCCACCGGCGGCGAAGCGGTGATGTATCACTGCTTCCAGAAATACGCCCCCGCCCGCTCCACCGTGTATCGACGTGCCAATGGCGTCATGGTGGCCACTGCCCACGGACAAGCCACGACCTACTCGATGCTCAATCTGTCACAGCGAGGCATTCTGTTTGTCGAACCGCAGGATGTAATCTATGCCGGGCAAATCGTTGGCGAAAACGCCCGCGACAACGATCTAGGCGTCAACATCGTCAAAGGCAAAGCGTTTTCCAATGTCCGTGAGGCAAACAAGGAAGCCACGGTCGTACTCAAAGCCTCGCGAGAGATCACGCTCGAAGGCGGACTTGAGTACATACAGGATGACGAACTCGTTGAAATCACGCCCGACAACATCCGCCTCCGAAAACGGATCCTCGACGAAGGCAAGCGCAAGCAACTCGATCGCAACCGTAAGAACGCGACTGCTTCGACCTGAATCAGCTGCTCAGGCGCGCCACGCATCAACTGGTAGATCTCGATGGATCGCGCGCCGTCGACTTAGTAACCTGCTCATTCTGATCGCCGCATGGAACATCGCTGCTGCTGATACAGTGCGGAGCCATGAACAACCCCACAACACACCCCAGAACCATTCTCATGATTCCCTGTATATGCGCGACTGCTTTCGTGATGGCTACGGCCCAATCACAGACAGATGATGCGGTCGTTGCCCCTCCTCAGGACACCATTCCGCATGTCCTGACCGCGGACATCAAGGCCGGCATCGAACAGCACATCGAGGAACAGTCGCAACTTGGTAATGGATACTTCCCTCTGGAGTTTGAGGGCGAGACGCTGCAATTAAAACTCGTCCGCGTCCATATGGAGTATCTAGCCAACCTCGGCCCGCAACGACACTTTGCCTGCGTTGATTTGGCAAGCCAAGCTGGAAACGTCTACGACGTCGACTTCTTTCTCTCGGGCGATCCTGGCGACATGACCGTCACCGAGACAACGATTCACAAACTCAACGGGCGCCCCTTCTACGTATGGGAGCAGAAGGATGATGGCACATGGGTCCATGCGGATGCAGACGACGCTGACCGTGAATTGCTTGGCGTGGTCGAAGGATCTGATCAGTTCGAGTTCATTTATCAAGGAACGCTTCCGGATCTTGCCGCCGATGCACGGATGTGGATCCCGCTTCCTGAAAGTGACGCCTTCCAACAAATTGACATCACCAAGATCGATATCCCGGGCACGCATCGTGTGCTCACCGACAAGCAGTTTGGCAACAAGGTGCTATTCGTCGAGCTGGATAAAACAGACACGGGCAAGCCATTCACCTTGCAATTCGATGTCCAGCGACAGGAGAAGTCGGTCTACCCAGACACCGCCGACATGGGCGTCTTCCTCTCACCAGATCGAAAGGTCCCTAACTCCAAACAGTTCAAGACCATCGTGGCCGAGGTTCTAGAGGACAAGAATGGCGGAGACTTGGTTCGGGCGAGAGCAATTTATGACCACACCATCGACCGCATGCGCTACGCGAAATTCGGTGAGGGTTGGGGCAACGGTGACGCGGTCTTTGCCTGTGACTCCGCCAGAGGCAACTGCACTGACTATCACTCGTACTTCATCGCACTGTCTCGAGCAGCGGGCATTCCCGCTCGGTTTGCCATCGGCGCCGCAGTGCCGTCTAACCGAAATGATGGCGGCGTCAACGGGTATCACTGCTGGGCGGAGTTCTACGCCCAAGGCAAGTGGTGGCCGGTAGATATCAGCGAGGCGGATAAGTACACAAGTCTCTCAACGTATTACTTCGGCCACAACCCCGCCAACCGGGTGGAGTTCAGCCGAGGTCGCGATCTCATCGTCGAACCCGGCCCCGAGTCCGGTCCGATCAACTTCCTGGCTTACCCGGTGCTTGAAGTCAATGGCCAGCCGGTGCCCCTGAAGCCACGATTCGGTTTCCAACGGGTTGGGACGGTAGACGAGCAGCCGCCTGCTTGAGGCCAGCCCCGGGTCACTCTGAAGAGGTCAGCATGACGCCAACGGAACTGCTGACACCACTCCTCTATCCCCCCAAAGCCACCGACCGGAATCGAACCGGTAACCTCCAGATTACAAATCAGGTGCTCTGCCAATTGAGCTACGGTGGCGGCGACGGGGAAGGATATCCGAGTGTTGTAGCGTCCGCCCCTGGCCCCCGTAAATCAGCCCCAGCAATCCTTGCCCGTGTCGGCACGATCAAGCAATCAATGGAGGCGCTGCAATCTGCGCTCAATAGACACCGAGGTGACATGGCCTTGACAGCCCTAATTCGACGAAATGAAGCCCTGTCGCCCACGAAGTGAGTCAAGTTGACTGCTTGTACGCTCGCCGTATGGCAACAGCAAGCACCGTGGCATCTGCAGGTGTCACCCCGGCAAGGCGAGATGCTTGACCAAGCGTCGTGGGCCTGAACTGCGCAATGGCCTGCGCAGCTTCGGTTCGCAACCCAATGATGGTGAGTGGATCGAGTGAGGGTGGAATCGCCGATGCATCGGCATCACGCTGACGACGAATGTCCGCCTGCTGGCGCTTGACGTACCCCTCGTACCGAGTATCAGTCATCGCACGCTGTACTTCAAGCAGATCATCACCTGCACCAAGTCGGTGTGCAATGCTTGACACGGTCGATTCTGGTCGCCTCGCCAGAGCCGCAAGGTTCTTGCCACCTTCGCCCGGAAGCGACTCAAGACGAGCATGAATGTCCTCCAGTCGGTCGCGGCGAGCGGTCCACTGGTTCCAACGCTGGTCACAAACCGTCCCCGCATCCCGACCAATGGGTGTCAGTCTTGCATCGGCATTGTCCCAACGCAGCAGCATGCGATGTTCAGCCCGACTGGTAAAGAGGCGGTATGGCTCGCGTGGTCGGCGAGTCACCAAGTCATCGAGCATCACACCGATGTACGACTCGTCTCGCGCCAGTCGCAATGGCCCCTCGGCTCGCACCCGCCGAGCGGCATTGACACCTGCAACCCAGCCCTGCCCAGCCGCTTCTTCATATCCACTGGTGCCGTTGATTTGGCCCGCAAGAAATAGCCCGGGAACGTTCTTTGTCTCGCAGGTTGCATCGATCTGATGTGGCCAGACCATGTCGTATTCAACGGCGTAACCGTATTGAAGCACCTCGGCTCTGTGGCAACCAGGCATGGCATGAATGAGTTGATCCTGCACATCTGGCGGGAGCGACGTACTGATTCCATTGCAGTAGATCGATTCGCCATTGAGCGTCTCGGGCTCAAGAAACACATGGTGGCTGGCACGATCAGCGAAACGTACGACCTTGTCCTCAATGCTCGGGCAATAGCGTGGCCCGGATTCAGCATCGATCTGCCCGCTGAACATCGGCGCCCGATCCAAATTGGCGCGAATCAGTTCATGCGCCTCGGGCGTCGTCTCTGTGATGCGGCAGCTAATTTGCGTCAGGCACGGGAATCCATCACCAGACAAGTCGCTGAATGGGACTGGGTGTTTGTCACCGCTTTGTACCCCTAAATCATCCCAGTCGAGGCTTGCCTGACGCAGACGCGGTGGCGTTCCGGTCTTGAGCCGGCCCAATTCAAATCCGAGACGAGTCAGACAACTTGAAATACCATCAGCGCTGGCCTCGCCGACGCGTCCGCCGGACTTGGTTGCAGGTCCGGTGTGCATGAGCGCTCGCATGAAAGTTCCAGTTGTTAGCACCACAGCCGCAGCGTGGCACGTCGTGCCACCAGGCAAACGAACACCGACGCACTGGTTGTCTTGAACAAGCAAATCATCAATGGTGGCTGCGACAATGTGAATAGTCGGCTGTGTTGCAATGAGGCCCTGAACGGCCTTCGCATAGTGAACTTTGTCGCACTGCGCTCGCGGACCGCGAACCGCCGGTCCCTTTGATTGATTGAGCACCTTGAACATGATCCCTGAGGCATCAGCGGCCAGCGCCATGAGCCCACCAAGTGCATCGATTTCCCGAACGACCTGCCCCTTGGCCAATCCGCCAATGGCTGGATTGCACGACATCACGCCGATGCGTGATGGATCCATAGTGATCAGAACAACTTGCCCCGAAGCCCCAAGCACCTTCGAGGCAGCCCACGCTGCTTCGGCGCCGGCATGACCGCCGCCCACGACGATCACATCACACCGATCGGGCGTGCTCAGCCCTTGACCGTCCATGTGTCGTGTCCCGCCACGAGCGTGGCGATGTCTGTGGATGTATTGCTTTCCATCGCAGTAGACACCTGATCGTAGTTGGCACGCTCGTATGCCGGTCGATCAGGATTGCAGTACAACACACCCAGTGGCTCGGGTAAATTTGGACAGTGCATATTGGCAAGCGTAAAGGCCATTGCGCGGTCGGTTTCGTCGTGCACGAGAATATCCTTCTCGGTCACGCCTCCTTCGCCGATGGTCACCGACGTTGGGTGGCCATGGATAATTGCAATGCCCCTGTCGCGATTTTCTCCGAAGATCAGCGGCTCACCATGTACCAAATCGACGGTATTGGACGGACGCGTGTCCTTCTGTGTCGCATAGAACCAAGCCTGATGGTTGAAGATATTACAGTCCTGATACACCTCGATGAAGGCGCATCCTTCGTGCTGCGCGGCGCGTTCCATCGTGGCTGTCAATGTCTTGGCATCGATGTCGATGCATCTGCCGACAAAGGTGCACTCTGCAGCAAGCGCCAAAGCCAGTGGATTGACCGGCTGATCCAGTGAACCCATCGGCGTTGACTTGGTGACCTTTCCACGCTCGCTCGTAGGTGAATACTGACCCTTGGTCAGTCCATAAATACGGTTATTGAGCATCAGAATGCGTACGCCCACATTGCGTCGCATCACGTGCATCGTGTGATTACCACCGATTGACAACTGATCGCCATCGCCCGACACCAACCAGACATCCAGTTCTGGATTGGCTAGTTTGATACCCGTGGCAAATGCCGGTGCTCGACCATGGATGGAATGCATTCCGTACGTTTCCATGTAGTACGGAAAGCGAGCTGCACATCCGATTCCAGAAACGAAGACGATGTCTTCCTTTCGTCTTTCAATGTTCGGAAGTGCTTTGCGAACAGCAGCAAGCACAGCATAATCACCACACCCAGGACACCAACGCACATCCTGGTCAGTCGCAAAGTCTTTGGGTTTGTAGGTCGGAAGCGACATATCGGCTGTGGTCATGAATCCGCTCCTTCCATGAGCGATCCAATGGCCGCCACCAACTCGTCGACGTGGAAGCCCCGTCCTTGAATCATGTTGATGCCCTGCGCATCGATGAGGAACTCCGCACGCAGCAGCATGCGGAGCTGACCTGTGTTGATTTCCGGAACGATGACACGCTTGTACCGCTTGAGCACATCACCGAGGTTTGATGGCATTGGGTTGAGGTGCCGAAGGTGCGTCATAGCAATCGCCACGCCATCGCTTCGAAGTTTCTCGACTGCCGACAAGATCGCCCCGTGCGTACCGCCCCACCCGATGATCAAGGTGTCAGCGGCAGTGTCGCCTCCAACTTCAATGGGCGGAATGACATCGGCGAGTTTGGCGATCTTCTCTGCACGCATGTAAATCATGTCTTGATGGTTCGCCCCGTCATAGGAGACGTTGCCAGTGCCCGCCTCCTTTTCCAACCCACCAACCCGATGCTCGAGGCCGGGCGTTCCTGGAATGGCCCACTTGCGTGCCAACGTAGAATCGTCTCGCTCATACGGCTGGAATGCTTGCGCGTCGTCAGATTGCGCTTCGGGATGCACGATCTCAATGGAATCGATGGCGTCGATGTCAGGAATTCGCCACGGCTCGGCGCCGTTGGCTAGACCCGCATCGCTGAGAATGATGGCAGGGCACATCGCCCTTGTAGCCAACCGAACGGCTTCGATGGCAATGTCGAAACAGTCAGATGGCGAACTGGCAGCCAACACAATGCACGGAGCCTCGCCACTTCGCCCGAAGAAGGCTTGCAACAGGTCGGTCTGTTCGGTCTTGGTCGGCATGCCCGTAGCTGGTCCGGCACGCTGCACATCGATAACGATAACCGGCAGTTCTAGCATGACCGCCAAGCCTAGGGCTTCTCCCTTGAGCGCTAGCCCGGGTCCAGATGTCCCTGTCACGCCGATGCCCCCGGCGTAGGCAACGCCTATGGCGGCGCACGCCGCTGCAATTTCGTCTTCGGCTTGGAAGGTCTGCACGCCCCACTTCTTCAAGTTCGCCAGACCGTGCAGCAACTCAGATGCTGGGGTAATCGGATAACCACAGTAGGTAATTTGCTTGGAGGCTTTGTTGCCAGCGACTGTCAGGCCCAGCACCAATGCTTCGCTGCCACTGATTTTTCGATAAAGCCCCGGTGGAAGTTCCGCTGCGGGCACCGTGTACCGCTCTGGGATCGCTTCGGTCGTCTCACCAAACGCCCAACCGGCCTTGAGCGCCATGACATTCATCTCTGCGACTTCGGGCCGCTTCTTCTTGTCACCAAAGTACGACTCGAGCCATTGAATCGTTGGCTCGAGCGGGCGGTTATACAGCCAGCACACCATGCCCAACGCGAACATGTTGCGGCATCGGTCGATTTCCTTGGCACCCTGACCGGTTTCAGACAACTTCTCTCGCACCATGCTGCTTAGCGGCACACGCACAACTCGGAAGCGGTCGTTGAATGAAGGGTCATCAAGCGGAGAGGCGTCGACGGGGTAGCCAGCTTTCTTGAGATTGACCTTGGTGAACTCATCCTCGTCTACAATCACCATGCCACTGGGGCGCACGTTGCCAATATTGGTCTTGAGCGCCGCGGGGTTCATGACCACCAGCACATCGACAGCGTCGCCAGGTGTGTGAATGGGTTGCGACGAGAAGTGCACCTGAAAGCCCGACACACCAAAGGTCGTTCCTCGCGGCGCGCGAATCTCCGCCGGATAATCGGGGAAGGTGGAAAAGTCATTCCCAACCACGGCCGTGGCGCTGGTGAGTTGGCCACCAGCCAGTTGCATGCCATCACCACTGTCCCCGACAAATCTAACGGTGACAGCCTCCACGATGGTCGGGGGAGCGGTCTGTAAATCGGCTGTCATATTGCTCACGTAGTGGTCTTCCTGCCGAGTTGACCGTCCATTCTAACAGGCCGGAAACGCCATGTGTGGGCTAGGGAGCCTTGGTTTGTTCAACCGAAGGACGTCCGCCACCCCACAAACTCATCAGAATGCCAACATCACGAATGTCCACTCGATCATCGTCATTCAAATCGCCTGGCCGAGGGGTCGGCGCCATGGCGGCCAGCACTTGCACGCAATCCGTCATGGGGCCTGACCACAGTCCTCCAGCATCGCGGCATGACTTTTCGATGGTCTCAATGCACTGACCAGCAACCCGGCACGCACCCTTTGGGGGCCGAATCGCAGCGCTGGCGCCGCCCGCTACGCTGTCAAGCTGCGTCTTGAAGATGCACGACTCAAACACTGCCTTCCCACGAAACCCCTGATACACAGCCCCGCCTGCAAACCCTGCTGAGTTTTGAATGAATTCACACTCATTGAATTGCACGATGGTGTCATAGATGTAGGCGCCACCACCATTAAATTCTGCTCGGCACTCCCTGAATTGGCAATCGGTCAAGACAACGCTTGAGCCGAAATCGGCAAAGAGGCCGCCGCCTCCAAAAATGGCAAGATTCTCACGGAACGTGCAACTCATGAATACGGCTGAGCTATTTCGGAGATACACCCCACTTCCACGTTCCGATTTATTGGCGGTGAATTCACATGACACAAACCGCGGCTGCGAGCCGCCAACCGACCACACTCCACCACCTTCACCAACCACCGTGTTGCCAACGAATCGACACTTCTCAATAAGCGGAGAGGACTTGCGAATGACCAGCCCGCCCCCGACGGTGACAGACGGGTTGTAATGGCTCGCAATTCCAGTTCCACCGGTGATGGTGAATCCGCGGATCACAGTCCGTCCGGCCGCATCATCGTGAACAGTTAACACCGCGCCTGCCAGACCAGTGCCATCAAGCGTGGTCCGCGCTGCGCCTTGGGTAGCTTCCAGCGTCAGACCTCGCCCATTGAGGGTGAGCTGTTCACGCCACGTCCCTGCCCCCACCTGGATGTGGTCCCCCATGCCCGCCTGATCGATGGCCGCCTGAATGGTGGCGACGTCCTCGGGCACACGGATGGTTGTGGCCAACGCGGGCGAGCCTGTCATCACCATCGATAGAAGCAGTATGAAGAAACGCATGGTTCAATACCTATTGAAGCAGCCCAACGACCGGGTGTCCAATGACCGCGGCAATTTAGTTACACTTAGGTGACTCAGCGGGCGTCGATCGGCAGTAGGGCTGATCACCAAGACGCCTGTTTCATTCTGGGTCCATGTGGTGGGCGAAGACCGAATGCCGCAGATCGAAGTAGTAACCCGTCGCGGAAAGCGACGCTTCAAACTGGCTGGCAAGCCAATCTCTATCGGAAGAGCCGACGACAATACCCTTGTGCTCAAGGACGATCGAGCCAGCCGCCACCACTGTGTCATCGAGCCCGCCGGCGAAGGCTGGACCGTTCGCGACCTCGACTCTCGCAACGGCACCAAACTCAATAATGAGGCGATCACAGCCAAGTCGCTGGATAACGGCGACGAAATCCGCATCGGTAAGGTACGGGTCATCTTCATCGATCCTCAGCAAATGATCGCACTGGACGAACCAACCCCAGGGGCCCCGGAGGTAGATGACCTCTTCCCGCCGGATCTGGACACACTGGACATTGACCTCAACGCCGAAGTGACCGAGGAAGTCCAAACTGACTGGGAAAAACGCCTCGACGACATTGCTATAGCGGGGCCTGATCGTGGCTTCGAAGAGGAAGACATCTCACTGGTCGACAACCGTGGCGTAACGGTTCACCAGGCACGTTCCAGTGGTTTGAAACGCGGCAATAACGATGAGGGGGCCGAAGGCACCCGAGCCTTCCGAAAACTGTTGTATGCAGCATTCCGAACGCGGGCGACGGATCTCCACGTCGAACCTCGGATTGATGGGTGCGCCGTTCGACTGCGGGTCGACGGCACGATGATTACGGCCGTTGAATTCTCGACGCAGATTTTTCGACGACTACTGGGCATCGTAAAGATCCTCTGCCAGATCGAAACCAGTCAGAAAAATCAAGTGCAGGATGGGCACTTTTCAGTTTCGGTCCTTGGACGACGTGTCGACTATCGCGTCAGTTTGACGCCATCGGTACACGGACAGAAACTCGTCATTCGCGTGCTCGACTCCAGTAACAGTCCCAGCCGCCTGCATGAACTGGGGCTCAAGCCGTGGATGTATGAGAAACTCCGCACCATTGCCACACGCGACGCGGGCTTGCTCTTGGCCTGTGGCCCAACTGGATCGGGCAAAACGACGTCGCTGTATTCGTGCCTTCGCGAAATCAATGTCGAGCAGCGGAACGCGATCACTATTGAAGATCCCGTCGAGTATTACCTTGAGGGATGCACGCAGATTCCCGTCGACCACGAACAGGGAACAACATTCCACAGCGTGCTGCGGTCAGTGCTGCGGCAGGATCCCGATGTCATCTTCGTCGGCGAGATTCGGGACATCGAAACAGCGACCGTTGCGATGCAAGCATCAATGACCGGACACTTGGTCTACACCACGGTTCACGCCAAGGACACAATCGGGTCGGTCTTCCGTTTGCTAGACCTAGGCATCGAGGCG
The DNA here is from genome assembly GCA_964524945.1 of uncultured Isosphaeraceae bacterium. Classification (GTDB taxonomy): domain Bacteria; phylum Planctomycetota; class Phycisphaerae; order Phycisphaerales; family SM1A02; genus UBA12567. The sequence goes on along the minus strand of CAZGFN010000034.1, from coordinate 17,678 downwards.
CCGCTAGTGGCCAATGCATTGAACTTGGTGGTGGCCCAGCGGTTGGTACGACTGCTTTGCAGTACTTGCCGCAAGGCCGTGTCACCCACACCGAGCCAAACAATGCGGATGGGCAAATCCGTTGGGGGAATCAAAGAGGTTTATATCCCTCAAGGGTGCACCCGCTGCCTGAAGACCGGGTACCACGGGCGGCGTGCGCTCTTTGAACTCCTAGAGATCACCGACAACATTCGTGACCTCATCATGAAGGGGCCGTCGATCAAGGGTATTCGCGACATGGCCAGGCAAGGCTTATTCTGCTCACTTGAGGAGTTTGGGTTCGAGTTAGTCGCCGAAGGTACAACTTCCTACAGCGAAATTGAGCGGGTCGCAGGCTCGGAATAGCCCCTCAATCCAAGCCTCTTCGAGACCCTGTTAAGACCGCTCCTTGACCGCAGTCTCGGTTTGCTTGGAGACCGGGTGTTGGTATACTGCGGGGCTTGCCCCTAGAGGAGCCTCCTGATGAGCACCGAGATCGCCCCGAATACGACTATGACCTTTACCGTCACTGCAGTGCCCCCCACTGCGGCCAAGGTCAAGACCATCGAGCGCCTCATGGGCATGCAAAAGGACATCCAACGCGGCATGCGTGTGCTACAGCGTGTTCGCCGCCAGAAGGACAACATCACATCCATCCGCGCAGGTCGGCCATGGACCAACCGCAAGAAGGCCACTCGCCTCCAGCGGTGCCACATTGGTGAGGCATTCACCCTCAACGTGACCCCCACCATCATCAACGACCTCCGCAGCGTCTCCACTTGGCTCGACGCCAAAACCGCCTGACCCCACAAAAAATTTCATTAAGCCAAACTCCCCGTCAGGCGAGAAGGGCGTAGATGCGCCGAGCGATGGGAGTGAGGTCGCCGGGGAGTTCTTCAGGGCGGAGCCACTGAAGGTCGTCGTACTCGTCGGTGGGTGTCCCCAGAGATTCGCTGGCAACTTCAATTCGCATAGCGACTTCCCAAGTACATGCGGCAGGGTCGAAGAGCACCGCCTCGGCTCGCGGGGGCTGGCGGAAAGACCGACCAATCTCCTCCTGAAATTCGCAAGTGATCGCATCCTCAGGCGTACACCCAGGCTCCACGCCGCCAGATGGTGCGAATTCCCAGCAACCTGGATTGAACGTGGTCCATGACGCCCGGCGGCCCACCAAGTACCGCTGGCCACACACCGTAAAGCCCTTCACGCCCAGCGGACGACAATGACAATCAAAGATCTCATCCTCGTCTTCCATGGGCGCTTGAACCGCGTACCAACGAAAGTCGCACGGGAACCCCTGAATCACTGCCCCACCAGAACCATTGCGATGGACACCGGCAACCTGAATCATCTGCCCATCGAACAAGTGATCATTTGACGCGTGCAGACGCTTCCAGCGACGCTCGCATTCATCCCGCAGATGAGCATCGGGCGACCATACCTGATCGGACAGCGACACAATCGCGGGACGACGCAACCGAATGGTCAGTGGCTCATCCACCAAATCAGTCGCCGCCGCCGAACTCGATGCCCTGCGCCAGCGGGAGATCATCTCCCCAGTTGATGGTGCAGGTTTGCCGGCGCATGTAGGCCTTCCATGAGTCGCTGCCGCTCTCGCGACCACCTCCAGTGTCCTTCTCGCCACCGAACGCACCACCGATTTCCGCGCCACTGGTGCCAATATTCACGTTGGCAATGCCGCAGTCACTCCCGGCATGCGACAGGAAGCGTTCCGCAGCCCGAACAGAGTCTGTAAAGATGGCACTGGACAACCCTTGATCGACACTGTTCTGTTCAGCAACTGCGTCTTCAAGATCGCTGTACTCAAAGATATACAGAATCGGCGCGAATGTCTCTTCTCGAGTGATGCCCGGCGTTGCACCCCGAGAAACGCGAACAATACTCGGCGTCACATAGTGGCCGGGTGAATCGGCAAACGCGTCGATGCCTTCAACGCCACCGCACAGAACCTCGCATCCCTCGGCCGTCGCACGCTCCAGCGCAGCCCGCATGGCGTCAACGCTTCGCTGATCGATCAGCGGCCCAACCAAGGTGTCAGACTCAAGCGGATTGCCAATAGGCACCTGCCCATAGGCCTTAACGAGACCCTGTGTCACCGCGTCAACAACATCCGTATGGCAGTACAACCGCCGCGTTGACGTACATCGCTGCCCTGCAGTGCCCACGGCCCCGAAGAGCGTTCCCCGAATAACCAGATCAACGTCGGCCGTCTCAGTCACGATGATGGCATTGTTTCCCCCAAGTTCAAGCAGACTTCGCCCGAGCCGCTTGGCAACCTGCGTCCCGACATGCCGACCCATTCGGCACGAACCCGTCGCGCTGATCAACGGAAGGCGACGATCGGCAATCATTGTTTCGCCAATCTCGTCGTCAGTCCCGATGACCAAGCCAAACAAATCAGCCGGATCGCCCTGAGCAGGCGTAAAGATGTCCTGTTCACGCATGACCTGCTGGGCAATATTGGTCATCGCAATGGCAGTCAGTGGTGTGGCCAGGCTTGGCTTCCACACCTGCGCGTTTCCACAAACGGCCGACAACATGGCATTCCACGCCCACACTGCCACCGGGAAGTTGAACGCGCTGATAATTCCAATGGTTCCAAGCGGATGCCACTGCTCGTACATGCGGTGCTGGGGCCGCTCCGAAGGCATCGTCAGCCCGTACAACTGACGTGAGAGCCCCACGGCAAAGTCAGCGATGTCGATGCACTCGACGACTTCGCCGATGCCTTCAGGAAGAATCTTGCCCATTTCCATCGTCACGAGCCGGCCAAGTGCCTCTTCCTGCGTACGAAATGCATTGCCAATTCTCCGCACCAGTTCACCACGTTTGGGAGCCGGCAGCATTTGCCAGTGCTTCTGCACAAGCATGGCCCGCGTGATGCACTGGTCATATTCATCACGAGATTGAAGCCGAACTGCCCCGATCGCTTCACCGGTAGCAGGATTGATCGACACGACTCGACCGTCACCGGCATTGCAATCATCAAGCAGCAGTGGATGGGCACACAGTTCGGTCACGATATCGGTGGTAGTTGTGGACATCTCCGCATTGTAGTGCCCCCCCTATACGCCCGCGACGCCGACGGCCGATACACTCGGACCATGCCGCTGACACGTGATGACATTGCCCGCCGTGCTGCCTGCGAATTGCAGGATGGCTTCTACGTCAACCTCGGGATCGGAATGCCCACGCTGGTGGCCAATCACGTGCCTGATGGCATGACCGTCTGGCTGCAATCAGAAAATGGGCTGCTGGGGATGGGCCCATTCCCCACCGATGATGCGGTCGATGCCGACCTCATCAATGCAGGCAAACAAACGGTGACCGCCGACTTGGGCGCCAGTTTCTTTGGAAGCCATGAGTCGTTCGCCATGATTCGCGGAGGCCACATCGACCTTGCCATTTTGGGCGCCATGGAACTGAGCGAGGAAGGCGACATTGCCAACTGGATGATTCCAGGCAAACTCGTCAAGGGCATGGGTGGCGCCATGGACTTGGTTGCAGGCGTCCGCCGGGTTGTGGTCATGATGGATCATTGCAACAAACGAGGCGAACCCAAACTCCTTCCCGCGTGCACACTGCCCCTGACTGGTGTTCGGTGCATCGACATGGTGATCACCGACCTGTGTGTACTTGAAATGGATCCACAGCGACAACGTTTCGTACTGACTGAACTGGCGCCGGACGTCACAGCCGAGGAAGTACTCGATAAAACTTCCGCGGAGATCATCGTCGAAAGCGAACCGGCCACCGTATCCTGAGCAAGGATTCAGCCACGACCCAGAAAACGAAACGAGCCCCGATCATGCGATCGGGGCTCGTTGTGTTTCTGATTGGATCGGGGTCAGACTTCCTTGGTCCGATGCTGCATTTGTGCTTTGAGTCGTGCGAGAATCGAGGAATGCATCTGGCTCACCCGTGACTCACTGAGATCGAGCGTCACGCCAATTTCCTTCATCGTCATTTCCTCGTAGTAGTAGAGAATGACAATGAGCCGCTCCGCTCGAGACAGCCCGCGAGTCAGCAAGAATTTCAGGTCGTCCCGCTGCAACTTTGCCGCGGGATTCTCTTGACGACGATCCGCCACGACGTCGATTTCGCGGACGTCCCGACTCGAATCCGTCTCAAACCACTTTCGGTCAAGCGAAACCATCGAGATAGGTTGACTGTCACGCTTGATTTTGGTGTATTCATCGCTGGTCACTTCGAGGTGGCTGGAAACCTCATCCTCGGTCGCGCGGCGGCCTGTGGACATTTCAAGCTCCTTGCGAGCTCGTTCCATCTTGGCCGTTCGCGAGCGAACCAATCGGGGAACCCAGTCCATGGCCCGCAACTCATCGAAGATCGCACCGCGAATTCGCTGCGTGCAATACGTCTCGAACTTCACACCACGCTCCAGGTCGAAGGCATTGATCGCATCCATCAAGCCAAAGAGGCCCGACGACATGAGATCCTCCACATCAACTTCAGAAGGAAGTCGCACATGAAGTCGCTCGGCCGTGTATCGCACCAACGGAAGATAGTGCTCCATGAGCACATTCCGCGTGGGTTCGCACGGTTCATCGCGATACGACACCCAGACATCAAGCACCTTTTGCCCACAGGACGTCGTGTCACCGACACGACGCGTGGACGAACTGGCTTTCTTGGTGGTCTGCTGTACGGACGCGCGAATCGCAACGGCCGAACCTGCAGCTGCAACGACAACCGTCGCCGCAGCGTCTTGAGTATCAATTTGTTCTGCCTGTTCAAGATCGGGCATTGGGTCTACTCCTTGACCACTTCGCCGTGAATGAGCCGAACATACATTCGACCCAACTTGTCCCGTCGCGCTGTCGTTCTTCCGTGAACACGCTGTCGACGTGATTCCACCATACATATGATGGGGGCCTACGACAAGCGGGGGTTGGGACGTAACTTCAGTTCGAGTCTGCCGGAGTGGTGTGTGCATGGTGTTCGTCAAGACCAATCGCCAATAGACGATTCAGTTTTCGTGTTGCCGACGCATGCCCTGAGAATTGCCGTTATTTTGCAGCGGCCAACTCCGATCAGATGGGTCATTCCGGTGGTGTGGCACTTCTCCTAGCCTCGGGCGACTACCGCCCAAAGGGAGCCCGCCAATAGAGAGGACTCGCCCCCTTGCTCGACCGACCCGATCGACAGAACCCAACCTGTGACAAGATGTTGTGTTATCGGTCACTGGTGGCAAAGCCTGCGCCTCGAGGCCCGGAACCACTACATATCGTCTCTTGGCCACCGCAGAATCCCACGGCGGGTGTAGGATGCCCGCCATGCACCCCACGGACGGGCCAATACGGCGATTTTTACTCTTTCTGGCCCCCTTGGCAACCCTTTCGATCGCAGTAAGCGTGGGTGCCCAAGATATCTACCGCCTGAACGACACCTCCGATGAATGGAAACTTGAACAAACCCCCGCGGCAGACTCCGCCGGGGCCCGGCTGGCCAGAGCCCGCGTCCTGTTGGCCGATGACCGCCCAAGCCGTGCCCTGAACATGGTCAATCGTTGGATGGCCCGCAATCCAACGTCCGAACTCATGCCAGAGGCGTACATGATCAAGGGTGATGCGTTGGTGGCACTCGGGGACGAATACGAATCCCTGTACGAGTATGAGTACCTCGTTAGAAAATTCCCCAGTAGCGAAGTCTTCCCGCTGGCGCTCCAACGCGAGTACGAAGTAGCTGTCAAGTATGCGCATGGCCTGTATCGAAAGGCCTTCGGCCTACGCATCATTGATGCGTCTGACGAAGCCGAAGAACTGTTTATCCGTATCCAAGAACGGCTTCCAGGAAGCAATCTCGCCGAGAAGTGTGGATTGGAACTTGCCGGTCTCTACTTCCGACAACGACGAATGGGATTGGCGGCCTCGGCCTACGCGATCTTCGTCGAACGCTATCCGCGTAGCACGGAAGTGCCCTTTGCCCGGCGGCGCCTCATCTACGCCAACATCGCTTCGTTCAAGGGGCCCGAGTTTGACATCGTCGGCCTGCTTGAAGCAAAGGTTGAATTGCAGCAGCTCGCCGCACAGCGACCGGCAGAGGCCGAACGCATCGGGGCTGAGGCGCTCATTCAACGAATCAACGAGTCGGAAGCAAACAAGTTGCTCACGACGGCAACCTGGTATCTCGGACACGGCGATCCGATCGCCTGTGAGTTCACGATCCGATCACTGATCCGTCGCTTCCCGACATCCACGGCATCGCTCACGGCCCTTCGCCAGATTCCCCCAATTCTCGCCCAATTACCCGAGGCCGTACTCGCACGCACACCGGACTACGCCCTGCTTCGCAGCACACTGCTTGAACGGCATCCCACTGACACGACAACCGATCCACCGATCGTTACTGAGGATTCCAACTGATGCTCCGAGCCCTCATCATTGGGCTGGCCACCGCCACACTGACCGCCGGATGCGCCTCGGACGCCTCAAAGGGCTGGACCCTCGGCAGCGCGTACAGCGATCAGTGGAAGACCATTGCCATTCCGATCGTCAAGAACACGACCTACGAGCGGGAGGTCGGCTATCTGCTGACCAATGCCCTGATTCGCGAGGTTGAGAACCGCACGCCATGGCGGGTCACGTCGGCCGCTGAAGCAGACACGCTCCTTGAAGTCGAAATCACCGAGGTCGAACTGAGAGCATTATCGCAGTCACGACTGACCAAACTCGACCAGGAAACGCTCGTCCAAATGCAGACGAATTGGACTTGGGAGGATCTCAGCAGCAATCGAACAATCACCGCGTGGGACGGAATGGGCAGCGAAGGGCTGTTTCTCTCATCCAACCCCCTCGAAGAGCCGATCGAACTGGGCAAGCTGCAAGCTGTGGAGAACATGGCACGTGCCATTGTCGACCGAATGACTGCCGCCTGGTAGCCGCAGAGTCGACACTCCAAGCCCAGCCCTCATAGAATATGGCTACGGAACAACGCTGCAATGCCTGATCAACCAACCCCACCCCAGTCTCCCGACCAGAAGCCACAAGGTGGACCGCCTCGGCCGCCACAACGACCGGCCTCCCGCGGGCTGATGAGTTGGGTCTTTATTCTCGGTCTACTCATCGTGCTTTTTGCCGTCATGCAGTCCTCCGCGCCGGGCAAGGAAATCAAGAGCTGGCAGAAGTTCAAGGAATTGGTCACACCGGCGACCGGTGATCTCTATGAACCAACGCCCGGTTCCCCCATGGCGGTTGTCGTCAAAAGCGATCGCGTCATTGCCACAATCAAGGCAGGTGTCGAGGGCATCAACCCCGGCAACGAACCGGCCACGGTGTATCACCTCATCGACGGCGGCAGCCGACAGTTCTACATCGAACAACTCGACACCCTGCTGCATGGCCACTTCGAGACTGACACCAAGCAAAGCGTCTGGATGCAACTCCTGATTACGATCGGCCCCTTCCTCCTGCTGCTTCTTATTATCTGGTTCCTGATCGCCCGCTCCATGCGAGGCGCCGGTGGCGGCCCGGGCGGCATGCTCGGAAGCTTTGGAAAATCCAAACACAAGATCTCCACCAAGGAGGCCTCCAAAGTCCGGTTCACCGATGTCGCGGGCATCGACGAAGCAAAGGAAGAAGTGCTCGAACTAGTCGAGTTCCTCAAGAACCCAAAGAAGTTCCAACGACTTGGCGGACGCATTCCGCGAGGCGTCTTGCTTGTGGGTCTTCCCGGCTGCGGAAAAACGCTTCTGGCCAAAGCCATTGCAGGCGAAGCCGACTGCCCCTTCTTCTCGATCTCCGGAAGCGACTTCGTCGAAATGTTTGTCGGTGTTGGCGCTAGCCGAGTGCGAGACCTGTTCAAACAGGCCAAGGAAAACAGTCCATGCATCATCTTCCTCGATGAAATTGATGCCGTCGGACGTCGCCGGGGCAGCGGATTCAGCAGTGGCGGCCATGACGAACGCGAGCAAACCCTTAACGCCATCCTCGTCGAAATGGACGGTTTCGAAGCAACCGATCAAGTCATCGTGATTGCCGCAACAAACCGGTCCGACGTGCTCGATCCAGCACTGATTCGCCCAGGTCGCTTCGACCGACAGGTGCCCGTCTCGCTCCCAGACGTGGAAGGTCGACTCAAGATCCTCGAAGTCCATTCGGACCAAATCACCATGTCGCCCGACGTCGACCTCAAGCGAACCGCACGAGGTACGCCAATGTTCTCGGGCGCCGATCTCGCAGCGCTCATCAATGAAGCAGCGATCATCGCTACGCTCGAAAACAAAGACGCCGTCGATCAACTCGACCTTGAGGAAGCGCGAGACAAGATCAAGTTCGGCCGCGCATCGCACAGTCGAAAGATCGAAAAGACCGAGCGTATCGCGACTGCGTACCACGAAGCTGGGCACACAGTGGTTCAGGCAATGCTCGAAGACGCCGACCCAGTACACAAGGTGACGATCATTCCCCGTGGGCAAGCGATGGGCGCCACCTTCAGTCTTCCAGAGAAGGATCGATACGGCTACGGCCGTCGGTACATCGACGCCACTCTCCGAGTCTTGTGCGCTGGTCGAATTGCTGAACAACGCAAGACCGCCGATGTCTCCTCGGGCGCAGCAATGGACATTCAAATGGCCACGGCCTACGCTAGACACATGGTGCTGGAATGGGGCATGTCCGACCGACTTGGCTTCGTCCGGTACGCGCCTTCAGATCAGAATGACTCGATCCTTCCTGACAAGGACTACTCGCCCGAGACCGCCCGCGTCATTGATGAGGAAGTCAAACGAATCGTCGATGACGCCTTTGTCGATGCTGAACGCATGGTTGCCGAACGATGGGACACTGTTATTGCCATCGCTGAAGCGCTGCTGAAGTATGAAACGCTCCAGAGCAGTGAAGTCGAAACGCTGATGAACGGGGGCACCATTGATCGACCAACCGTCGCCGACCTGCTCGATGCAGAGATCGATTCGCCCGACGAAGCCGCCCAGTCGCCAACGGCACCGGCCAACCCAGAACAGCCCCCAGCCACTGATGAAGACGACGGACTGCTACCCGCGCCCGCTTGAGTTTCATCAACCCCCACCGAAGTTCTGCCATCGTGTTGAATTCACCTGAGCAGATCGCAGCGATCAGCCTTGGATCGAACTCCTTTGACATGGTCGTGGCGTACGCAAACGGCGGACGACTGCTATTGGTCGATCGCATTGACCAACGCTGTCTCAAATCACTGGATCGCATGAACCGGCGCCTGGAGATTCTGATCGATCAGCAGTCCTGGCCATAGGCCGCCAGCAGCATCAGGAGATCGTCCACATCAACGGTGCCGCTTTCATTGATGTCCTCAGGGCAGGCACACGTGTTGCCATAGGCAGCAAGAAGCATCAGAAGGTCATCAACGCCCACCAGGCCGTTGCCATCAAGATCCTCAGGACACCCACCACTGCCGATGACGGTAATCGAACCGACCATTCCGAAGTTGCAATGCGGATTGCAGTAGTAGTCAATGACTTCGCTGGGTGAATCCGTTGGCACGACGTAGAAGGGCATCTGTGAAATATTGTCGAGCGCCTCGTCGAAGCGACCATCTGGCGTGCAGTTGCTCCCTGAGGTCACGGTATGACTTCCGCCAGCGTGAATCCAGACAACCACGTCGCCTGCGGTTACGTTGACGTTGGTTGGCTCAAAGACATAGCCGTTGGTCGTCACATAGTGGACGGCCCCCGTGTTGACGAGCAGGCCACCGTACTGATTGCTCGCAACGCAGTGGTTGCCAATGCTGCAGTAGTACGGAATGAGCGTTCCGTCGTGACTGGATGGAATGGTCCACTCAAAGATCTGATTGCTCGAGTCAATTGCGTGATAAAAAAGGCCGCTGTCCTCGGTGCAGGTCGGACCGCTGGTGACATCATGCTGTCCGTCATCCCACACCCATTGAATCGTGTCCCCAGGTTGTACCGCGGGAAACTGAGGGTCAAAGTAATACCCACCAACGTGCACTGTGACAGTGGCGGCATGAGCCACGCCCGCCAGCAGCAGTAGCGATCCAATTCCAAGACCAAAAGCGATGGTTGTTTTCTCGTACATCAGCCACATCTCCTCATTCTCAGATCCCCTCCGGAAAGTAAAGTACAACAAGACGGAGGCATTTCAACGGGCAACTCACTCTTCACCCAGAACACGCTTTCGACGCAGGGCATGGTGATAGGACTGGGCAAAGCGGTGGGCCTCGTCCCGTATCGCTTGGCAGAGCCGCAATCCGGGATTATTACGCCCTAATCGCATCGGAACGGGTTGATCCTGTACCCAGATCAACTCCTCCCTCTTGGCCAGCGAGATCACCAGCGGTGGCTGAACCTCACAGGTCCCGAACGCCTTGAGCGCCGCAGCAAGTTGCCCCTGCCCCCCATCGATGAGGATGACGTCCGGAAAGCGTTCGCGGCCTTCGCCCGCTTCTCGATACCGCCGAGACACCACCTCGGCAATTGCGCGATAGTCGTCATTCTCTGCCGTACGAATTCGGTATCGACGGTACTGGTCTTTGAATGGTCGACCATCAAGAAAGCACACCTTGGATCCGACAGTTTCGTTGCCCGCCAAATGGGCGATATCGATCGCCTCGAGATATCGAATCGGCTCATCGATGCCAAGCGTGCGTTGTAGCGAACGCAGAGCATCGGCTGGGTCAGATGCAAAGATTGTCACCTCTGGCTGCCAAGCACACGCTTCATCCTGATTGGCAGCCCGATCAGACAACCGTTCGATGGACCGCAGTTGATCACGGAGCGCCCCTGCTTGTTCGTAGCGTTTGTCCGCCGCAGCTGCATTCATCTGCGCCTTGAGGTCACGCACCACCGCGGCTCGCTGTGAGCCCATAAACCGTATCAGTCGATCGATGTCTCCACGGTAATCCTCGCGGGACACGCGATTGGCGCACGGTGCCGTGCACTGTTCAATGGCGTGAAGCAGGCACGGCCTGAAGTGCGCATTCGCGGGGTCGTCTTCCTTGATGTCCAAGTGGCATGTGCGAAAGCGAAAGATCCGCTGCATGACCTGCAATGCTTCGCGAAGGTCGCGACCAGATGTAAACGGGCCAAAAATACGTGCCCCACGAAAGCGTTCGTCTCTGGGATCTCGCGTCACAAATACGCCTGGAAACGCATCCCGAGTTGTCACCGCGAGGTATGGAAAGGTCTTGTCATCGGTCAACATCGCGTTGAACCGAGGGCGAATGTCCTTGATGAGCCGAGCTTCGACGAGCAAGGCTTCCCACTGGGCATGGGCTTCAATGATCTCGATGTGCTCAATCAACGCGAGCATGGGCTGCTTGCGAGGGCCAAGGTCCGTCGAGGGCAAGAAATAGCTCCGAACACGGTCGCGGAGAGACGATGCTTTCCCGATGTAGAGCACCTCCTCCTGGGCGTCCTTCATGAGGTACACCCCAGGAGCATCGGGCAATCCGCTGGCCTGAGCATGCAATCTGGCCCGGCGAGCCGCTGCATCAGATGTGGAATCGGGGGTATCAGCCATGAATCTCCAATGCTATGGGGGTTTGAGGCTGCTTCTGCTCCAAGTAATGGCATCCTCCGAATTCTGGAGATTTCATAGGTGGACTAGGGCACCCAATCCGAATACAGTATGACACTCAATCGAAAATGGCCCATATACGGGGCCCAACCTGGAGATTCCATACGATGTTCAAGACACTCGCGATTACCGCAACTATTGGCCTCACAGCCCTCATCGCTGGCTGCAACCAGCCAGCCAACAGCACTGCCCCAGCTCTAGGCGCTGCTGACACCCCCGCATGCTGTGCTAGCAAGACCTCCTGCACTGCTGAGCAGAAGGCCGCTTGTGCTGCCAAGAAGGCCAATGGTGGCAGCCAAAGCTGCTCCAAGTCCAAAGCCGCTGCTGCCAAGGCCAACGGCAAATCATCTTGCTGTGCTGGCAAGAAGTGATCGCCTGATCACAACATTGAATTGATTTCTGACAACGCCCGGATCGCTGATCCGGGCGTTGTTGCATTGGGCGACGACGCTATCGGCGATACCATGCAAACCATGGCGGAACTATTGCTCCAAGGCGGCCGAGTCATCGACCCACTAACCAGCCACGACGCAACTGGCGACGTACTGATTCGCGATGGCGTGGTCGTGACGATGTCAGACAGCCGATTGTCGTCCAGCACCGCCGAAACAATCAACTGCCAAGGCTGCATCGTGTCGCCTGGGCTACTGGACATCCACGTGCACTTTCGTGACCCAGACGAATCTGGTCATCACGAAGAAACGATCGCCACTGGTGCCGCAGCGGCGGTCGCCGGCGGCTTTACCACCGTCTGCTGTATGCCCAACACGACGCCCGCGGTGGACAGCGTATCGGTCGTGGACGCCATCACACACCGCGCCCGACAGGCCAATCTTGCCCGTGTCTTTCCTGTGGCGTGTGGAACCGTCGGACGCAATGGAACATCACCAGCACCCATACTGGATCTGGTGGAGGCTGGCGCCGTAGCCATTTCCGATGATGGAGACGGCATTGCAGATGCGGCAATGATGCGAACCGTGCTGGGGCTGGTCGCCGCAGCCGACAGCGTGTTCATGCAGCACTGCCAGGAACCAACGCTCACACGCGGCGCAGCAATGAATGCTGGCGCTGTGGCCTCTCGACTTGGACTGGACGGCTGGCCACGAGAAGCTGAAGTGCTGATGCTTCAGCGAGACCTCATGATCAATCGCGCCGTTGGCGCCCGGTATCACGCGCAGCACCTGAGCATCGCCGAAAGTATTGATGCACTTCGCGCCGCAAGAGCCGACGGACAACCCGCTACGGGCGAAGCGGCCCCCCACCACTTGCTCCTGACCGAGCAAGAATGCGACGGCTGGAACACGCTTGCCAAAGTCAATCCACCCCTTCGGACCGCCTCAGACATCACGGCCATCAAGGAAGGCATTGCCGATGAAACCATCACGGTGCTGGCGACTGATCACGCGCCACACCCGGGCCACTCCAAAGACACCGATTTCGCATCGGCCGCCTTTGGCATGGTTGGACTCGAGTGTGCCCTTCCGCTGTATCGAGAAGCCCTCATCGAAGATGGTGTGATCGACTGGCCACGAATGCTCGCGATGATGACCTGCCAATCCGCTGAGTTGGTCAATCTGCACCACCTTGGACTCGGACGGCTCGAAGTGGGCGGCCCTGCTGATGTCACCATCATCGATCCAGACGCTGTGTGGACCATCGATCCGCTCCAATTTCGCTCCAAGGGCCGAAACTGCCCCTTTGCTGGGCGCCAAGTCCAATCGCGGGCAATCGCGACCATCGTCGGAGGCCGCATTTGCCACCATGATCTGGCCGATCGTGCCACCGGAGTCATTGAAGCGACGGCCCGGGGAATGTAGACTGACTGATCTGTCCTCGCTCGGCGTGTTGCCGTGGTCAGGGCATTGGTTCTTTCCCGGCCGCTCTTGCCTCATGCGGAGGCTTGGCGACCTACGTTTTTTCTTCGGTCGATTCATCGACCACCCCCCAAGCGTCCCACGGACGAGCATCCCCTTGAAAATCAAGGGTCCGCATGATGATTCGTCGGTGACGCTGCACAGGAGCAATCGGACACATGTCTGAGACACTCGTACAGGACCTGCTCGACGCAGGTATTCAGTTTGGCCAGCGCCGCAGCGCTTGGAACCCGCGTATGAAGCCCTATATCTGGGGCCAGCGGAACCGTCTGCACATCATTGATATCCGCGAAACCGTTCGCGGTCTGCTGCTGGCCAAGAAATACATCACCAAGGTCGTCGCCGATGGTCGCGATGTCTGTTTCGTCGGCACGAAACGACAAGCCAAAGGTTCGGTGCAACACTTCGCAACCGAAGTCGGTATGCCTTGGTGCGTTGAGCGTTGGCTCGGCGGCACGCTCACAAACTTCCGCACGATTCGCGAACGCCTCAAGCGACTTGTAGAACTTGAAGCATTGGTAGATTCGGGTGAAATCGAAACCTATTCCAAGAAGATGACTTCGCAACTCATGCGTGAGAAGCGAAAGATCACGCGGAACCTGCAAGGCATCCGTGATATGACCAAGCTTCCTGGCGCGGTCGTCGTCATTGATACCAAGCGAGAGGCCAATGCGCTTCTCGAGGCCCGTGCGATGCGAATTCCGACCATCGGACTCATCGACACCGACGGTAATCCGGACGAGGTCGATCTGCCCGTCCCAGGCAATGACGACTCCATTCGGAGCATCGAAGTCATCATGCGTGAATTCACCGCAGCCGTGCAAGCTGGGCTGACTGGACGTACTGCCAAAGCCGAAGGTGCTGACGAAGGCAAGCCCGCCGATTCGCAGACACCCAAACGCCGAAGCCGCCGCGCTCAATTCTCAGCGGCCGCTGAAGACACGGCTGGGCAAACCCCTGAACAAACCCCTGAACAAACCCCCGCGGCTACAACGGATGGCGATGTCGCCACCGCAACGGCCGAAGAACCCAAGAACTGATCACGTTTCGCACATCGGAGTCGACGAAGTGACCATTGCTGCAAAAGATGTCATGGCTTTGCGCCATAAAACCGGTCTGGGAATGATGGACTGCAAGGATGCCCTCAAGGCCAACGGCGGAGACATGTCCGCCGCCGAAGAGTGGATTCGCGCAAAACGCAAAGGCAAAATGGATACTCGCACCGAGCGGACCACCGGCGAAGGTCGCGTGGCCATTGTCGTCGGGGACGGCGGAGCCGCCATCATTGAAGTCCTGACCGAGACCGATTTCACCGCCCGCAACGAAGAGTTCATCACGATGATGAATACCGTCAGCAATGCAGCCATGGGCTGCCCCGCTGGCTTCATTACCCCAACCGATGAAATGACCGCTGCAATCGACAACATCCGCGTGAAGACCGGCGAAAACGCCAACTTCGCACGCGGCGAAAAACTCGAGGGCGGACACTACGGACAGTATGTGCACCACGATGGCAAACGCGGATGCCTGCTGCAGGTCGAAGGTGACGCCGATGCCGATGTGCTCAAGGGCATCTGTCAGCACATCACCTTCTATGATCCGGCTGCCATCACGCCCGATGACGTTCCAGAGGACAAACTCGCCGAGATTCGCGCCAGAGCTGTTGAAGAAGCCAAGGCCAGCGGCAAACCCGAAGAGATCGCCCAAAAAATGTCCGAAGGCAAGGTCCGCA
Organism: uncultured Isosphaeraceae bacterium; assembly: GCA_964524945.1. GTDB lineage: Bacteria > Planctomycetota > Phycisphaerae > Phycisphaerales > SM1A02 > UBA12567. Next base: position 2,487 of record CAZGFN010000034.1, on the reverse strand, counting down.
AGTTCCTCGAAGAGAACACGCTGATCAAGCAAAAGTATGTGGTCGATGAGACCAAGACCATCGAGGAGATTCTCCCCGAAGGGTGCACGATCACCAAGTTCGTGCGATACACACTCGGCGGCTGATCCACCTTCGTATTCAAGCCCACACAGGCCCCCGACCAACGTCATCGGGGGTCTGTTTTTGCAAGTTGAAGACTTTTGGGAGTCGATAACTTCCCTTGGACTGCATACTGGCCTCTGGAGAAGGAACCCACACATGCCAGCCCTCACTCAAAAAGGCCTCATCGTTGGTTGCTGTGCCGCAGCCGCTGCGAGCGCGCATCCTGTCGCTGCTAACAATTATGAGATCGGCATGATGAACTGGATGACCTATCCGATCATGAACGACACCGATCGCACGGCACTGACCACTTTTGTGACTTCGACAACGACTCCGTCGATCGCCGGAGGCTGGGTCATTCAAGAAGTCGCCGATACGATTCAGGGCGGCGTGAACTTCCAGAAAGTCGACGCTTATGTGCAGGCGCTCGACAATGCAGGCATACACCTGTCTCTGAACTACGGCGATAAGAACTGGGACGGCACAACACAAGGCGTCAGAGACAACGTGACGCTCATCCTGAATTACCTCACCACATGCAGCGCGACACTCGCGACCAACGTCGGCCCAAATGGACCGACCATCGACCTGAATCTCGATGTCGAGCCGAAGGGTGCCGCCACCACCGCCGACTGGATTGGCATGTTGGACACCGTCCACGGACTCATTCACGCCCACAACAACAGCGGCGCCAACGTCAACGCCACCTTGTCGGCCTTCATGCCTCCGGTAGTGCAAGACGACATTACAAGTGGCAGCCTTTGGAACCAAGTCTGGCCCAATATCGACACGCTCATCGTGATGGCCTATCGCAACCTGCCATGCTTTACGGCACCGTGCGCCGGCTTGGACACGCCGCCGTGCAATGACGGCTTCATGAAGTGGGGAATCGAGTTGGCCTCGAACACACCCACTGGAAAGCACTGCGCCATCGCGCTTGAACTCGACTTCAGCATCACCGTTGCAGATGGCGGCGACTCGTGCTGGAAGACTTCTTTCGGCGCCACAGGCATCTACAACCATCCAAATTCGGCGGACCCACAGACCTACCGCCGCAACTTTCTGATCGAAGCCATGAACGAAGGCTGGGACCTACTTTCGACCTCGCAAAAACAGGCCTTTCATCCAAACGGGGCCTTCATCTTGCACAGTTACCAATGGCTGAGTTGTTTCCGAGACGGAGTTCCGGTTGCCGGCGGCGGCGCCTGCTCGTCGACAGGTCCCTGCGGTGATTCCTCGCGATGCATTCCCAGACTCACCAACAACCCACCCGATCTCAATTACGACGGGGTCGTCGACAGTTTGGACCTCGCCGTGCTGCATGATCATCTCGGCACGTGCGACCACGACCCGAACCTTGACGGAGTTGTTGACATCGAGGACCTGCTCACGCTGCTCACAGGATGGGGCCCTTGCCAATGAGCCGCCTGCGAGTCCAAGCATCCTTGCTGCTTACGACGCTGTGCGCCACAGTCGCCACAGCAGGCACTGCCACGACGTGGGACTTCAGCACCGATCCGTTCTCCGACGGGTGGATCAAAGGGAACCACGCCGGACGGTGGGTCCCGGCGAATGTGACTTGGAACAGCGCCACACAGCAGGTCGAATTGAAGGTCGCCGCCGATGCCAATGGCGGGGGTATCGGCGGCATCATGCTCACGTCGGCCCTGTATGGCCCCGGCCAGTTTGACATCAAGGCCAAGATCATCGCCTCACCGGGCGTTGCGTCATGCATCTGGACGTATGCGGCCGACACGTACTACTCTGAAATTGATCTGGAGTTGACGTCGGTGCCATCGCACCAATCGACCTTGGATGCATCTCCGGGCGCCTTGGTCGCCGCCAACGACACGTGTCCGGGATACCCCGAGGCGCAAGCGGCTGCGACGCCGAGCGCGAAGGTGGCCCGCTACACCGTCTACAACCACAATCCAGACAGCGAGTATCGATACGCCACCGCCTGGCAGGACGTCACCCGGCCGGGCGTGGATCTCTCACAAGAAGTCATGCGGACCTACCGCATCAAGTGGTACGGCGGCGACAGCGGCGACACCCGTCGCGTCGAATACTGGTTTGGTAATGGGGCTGCAAGCGAAACGTTCTCGCTGGCCTTCATTATGTACGACGACAAGTTGCAGTTCTACGTTGATTCCATCAAGAGTGGCGGGTATCCAAATGGGTATTACATGGAGCGCCGCTTCTTCAACCACAACTCGCCGTTCCCATCCGAGACTATCGCCGGCCAGACACGAACACAGGGCCAGGCCTATGCGTGGAACGCATCCTCAGGCGCCTACGTTGAATCCGATGCCCATGAATTTCAACACTACACGCCAGGTCAGATGAAGCCCACCGTTCCAACCTCGGCCATGCCCGCGCCGATCT
>CAZGFN010000033.1:0-29833 GCA_964524945.1 uncultured Isosphaeraceae bacterium | reverse complement strand
GGTTCCGCCACTACCAATGAAGACGGCACGCCGCAAACCACCAACATTGAGGAATACGACAGCGGTATCTATCTCCGGGGCAACTCCAAGAGCCAAATCAACCTGTGGAACTGGTCTGTGGGCAGTGGTGAATTGTGGGGCTACCGAACCGACCCATCGATGCCCGACGACATACGCGCCGCAGCGACGCCAAGTGCCAAGGCCGACAATGCCATTGGCCAGTGGAATCGATTTTTCATTCGAATGCGTGGTGATCGAGTCACCGTGGTGCTCAATGGCGTCACGGTCATTGAGGATGCGATGCTCCCTGACGTGCCCGCCCAAGGGCCGATCGGGCTGCAAAGCCACGGAAGCGGTGTGACCTTCAGCAATATCCTGATTCGCAAACGATGAACCGCCCAAAGACTGGTGATCTGGCATGCAATTTTGAGTTCAGGCTTGCAAAACAACGTAATGCGCGCGACAACATAGAGAAAACCATCCCGAGAACCACCCGATCAGCAAGGAGTCGGCCATGTCCCAGACGACTGAAACCGCCAAGTACCGCTTCCGACATAACGAGCAGATTTCGCCTTGGATGAATGTTGATCAGCTCAGGCAAGCAACGATGCTGGGGCAAGTCCCACCGGACGCGATGGTGCAGCAGGCTGGACAGGCAGAGTGGCATCGAGCAGCAGGCATCAGGGGGCTGGAGTTTCCGGCCCCGGCCGACTCGGTCGACGACGCTCCGCCTATCAAAGATCCAGTTGAACATCATCCGCGTTTCAAGACGCTTCGTGAACTGCTGACAAACTTTCTGCACTGCCCGGTATCGATCAATCTCGTCGAGGCCGATCAATTCGACCAAGCCGAGTTGTTGTTGTGCGGTGAAGATCACTTTGAAATCAATCTCCCGACACGCAAAGTCCGGGCGTTCGTGCCCTACGCGCGCATCAAGGCGATCGCCTCCATCAAGTTGGAAGAGCAGGGCAAGAAGTACCGCGACTCGCACACAGTCCGAATCGAAGTGGAGCCCTGTACTGTCTTCACAGCGGCTGCTGATTGATCACACGCGGGGCCCTTCCCGACGGATGTTTGCAGCAGAGGTGATTGAAGCGGGTCAGTCGCGATTCATCAAGAAGACGACCACGTAATAGAACATCAGCATGACCGATGCAAAGAGTCCAAGCGATGCCGCAACATACTGATCGGTCCGCCAGTCATACATAGCCGCTGATGTTTGATAGAGCAGCATGCTCGCGGCGAGCAGAATCATCAAACCAGCAAAAAAGATACCCAGTGTAAAACCGAAGATGGCTGCCGCGACAATGGTCAGCAGTGCGGCCACGCCACCGACCATGACGACTCCCCGAAGCCAAGAGAAGTTCACCCCAGAAATCAGCACATAGGCCGTGAGTGCCCCACTGACACCCAATGTCACTATTGCAGCAGTCCCAAGGATGCCGTCGCCGCCATAGCGTGTGGCCATGTAGAGCAGCGGTGCAAAGATGAATGCTTGGGCCATTACATACAAGCCAAGTCCGGCATATTGCGCCCCGCGTGATGCGGTGCTTCTTGCCAATCGATCGGCCGCCCACGCCACGGCCATGAAGAGACCGATGACCACCAACCAAGCGAATCGACCAGACATCGCCCGCACCATTGGCTCGACAAAAGGTGAAGCCTGCAACGCAGCCTCGACACCAACAAATGCCACAATGGCCAGTGCCAAGTGTGTGTACGTTCGTTTGAGAAAGCCAACCCGAGCAGCATCCATGTGTCCAGCGCCTTCTCGCGCCGGTCGGGCATCTCTTCGCATCCAGTTTCGTGTGTCAAGGCCCATGTGAGTTCGCTCCAGATTCGTCTGCATTGTGATGGTCAACGACCATGCCGTCATCCCGAACATCCGCATGATAGGTTCGCAAGCGAGCGAACATCGCCCTGAGATCAAGTACGCCCCCAATAGTGAACCAGACCACGATGATGGCGGCAATGGCCAAAGCCAGCATGGTGTACCACTTCCACGCCCCAGCCCAGAAAGCCGTTCCTGGATCCCAGCCAAGTGCATGAGCAATGAGGGCCACAAAGAAAATAAGCGTGAACACCACCGGCCACGCCAACGTCACCCCCGTGACCCACCGATCGCGGCGAGTCATCTCAGCATCGAATCCAAGCCGCTCAAGCATCCGGCGAAGTGCGCTCACAGTTGGAGCATCGGAAGCATCGCCCTCAGGGGCGTACTGACCGCGGTGCAACATGCGGTCCATGTTGAAGGCCTTCCGACTGGTCGCAAGCGACACGACGATATAAAGACTGATCGAAATCACAATTGACCAGAACAATAACTCCTGACCAGTGACACTCGATCGCACCCATCGCATGAGTGTCCACAACGGCCCATCTCCGGCCACTTGTTCATCCTTGAGTTGCTTAATGATGACGCCACACGAAGAGAGCGTCATTCCCGCGATCATCGCGGCCCAGGCGCCAGCCGTTGTGCCACGTTTCCAATACAAGCCGCCAATGATGGCGCTGCCCGCCCCGCCAACGAAAATTGATCCGGTCAAGGCCAGAAACATCGCCACGAATTGTTCGGGTGTGTAGAACAGTGAGAAGAAGAATGCAAAAACCGCCACGCCTAGAATGCTCAGCCGCAGCAACCACAAATGTGCACGGGCCGACAGTGGCGTCTCGCGGAATGGCAACACAACGTCTTGAATAAAAATCGACCCCCACGAATGCAAATATGTGTCATTGGTCGAAATGAACGCGCCGACCAAGGCCGCTGCAAAAAGTCCAAGCAACCCGCTGGGCAGCATCAGCGCCGCGGCGGCGGGGGCACGAGCTTGCGATTGCAGCGCTTCGGTCGCCTGCGCGGCGGTCACGCTATCGATGCCTTCGGCAATGCCTGCAAATCTCGGATCGACCTGAATGGCTCGGATGCATACTGGCAACACGAGCGTGACGAGCATGAGCACACGAAATCGCCATCCAGACAAAATGTTAGCCATCTTGGCTTCGTGTGGTGTCGTGGCAGACGCGTTGTAACCGCTGGTCCCCTGCCAACTGAGCATGCCGTAGAACAGCACGATCACAGCGATTACCCAGTACCACGCATCGAAGCGTTTCTCTTGTCCCAAATCGAACGGATCGACCAACGACTTGCCAGGCGGCGCCGCTTCAAAGGCCAGTTCGATGCTGCTCCACGGAATAGTCCACAACAAGAAGCCCACAATGATCAGGAAGACCCAATTGGCAAACGTGCCTTGAATCCAATCCGTCACGATGACCGCAACCTGCCCACCCATGAAGACAAAGAAGAGGGCCGTACTCAGCAACATCACCATGAGCGCGACAAACACGCTCACTTCCACGCCGCCGATGATCCAGTACTCAGGCAGCCCCAGCAGCACAATAAAGAAGTGAGCCGACACCGCCGGAAAAATTCCGTAGTTAAGCAGACCCGATAGAAAAGCCACCAAGCCAGCAAACACGCGGAAGTTTCGGCTGTAGCGAATCTCAAAGAACTGCGCCATCGTCATGGCTCGAGTTTGGCGATACCGATAGAGCACCCAACCGCTCAGCGCCAGGATGATCATCGCCGGGCCTTCCATCCAACCCCAGAAGATGGATGTGTAGCCGACTTCGTAATACTGCTGCCAGAACCACACCAGCGAAATCACGCCGACTTGTGCCATGCCGTAGGCAACGGTGATGAGGTACCGACCCGCGCATCGATTGGCTGCAAGGAAGCCTGACACGCTGTGCGCATGACGACGCGTTCGAATCGCGGCCAGCAGCAGCACGATGGGGAGCGCTGCGATGATGACCCCATCAATCCAATTCAAGAGGCATTCTCGACGCGAATTGACACGATGCCAAATGGTCGTAGACCTACACGCACCACACCACCATCGCGCACAACCGCTTCAGTTCCCAATGGCCGCTCTAGACCGTCGCATAACACGACCGCGCCTACCCCGACTGGGAATCGAAGCACCGCGGTGCCATGCCCTCCGTGCTTTTCGACGAGCCGGATCACCCTAGCCCCACCACGCTGAGTTGGCTTGACCGCGGCGATTTCGACTGCAACGGGCCCAATGGTCTCCAGTCCGAAGGGCGCCCCTCGGCCGGAGGTGCGTTCGCGCAACGGACGAGTAAGTGTCTCGGCCTCGGCGTCCACGCCGGCATAGCGCCAATCACCAATATGGGGCATGAGAGCCCAATGCAATTGGTGGGTGCCACGGTCAGCGTTCGGGTCTGGGAAACCGCTCGCTCGCAGCAAGGTCAGCCCAAGTGTTCCGTGATGAATGCTCCGACCGTAGATGGCCCGATCCAATACCGCTAGCCCACGCCCCGGTTCTGACAAATCGGTCCAGCGGTGACCTGGCACTTCGAACTGCGCCTGCTCCCACGACGTGTTTCGATGCGTTGGCCGTTCCAAGCACCCGAATTGAATACCGCACGTTGCAGTACGAGCGCGAATGCTGGTGGGAAAATTAGCGCGGAGCACGCGATGGTCCTCATGCCAATCGATCGTCGCATGCACATTCACGCGGCGAGCACCGGCATCGAGGCTATATCGAAGGACGCCGCGGCTGTTGTCGCCGATGGACCGATGCACTTCGATCACCGCTCGCAGCGGGCTTGACTCCACAACACGAATATCCGTTGGCCGATCCAGCGGGATGGGTTTGTCTTGGTAGTCATGATCAAGGTTCCACGCATCCCATTGGCGAGGCCGATCCTCGTACAGACGCAGTTCGCTCAGCCGCATGTGCCAGCCCGACGCGTCGGTCGCGACATCCAAGGGTGTGTCACAGCACCGCAACTGCTTGATGCAGCCACAGCCGCTGACACGGAAGGAGACCAGCCCATTGTCCATCGCCATGTCGTCACACTCGACCGGTCTGACCGACGCTGGCAAACGTGGTGTCGAGATGCCGCTGGCCAGAGGGGGAATGCCGTCTGCCCAGCGAAGTTCGTCGCCGACTTGCACCACGCCGCTCCGCGGCGTTGATGCCGGATTGAAAATCGCCTCCCCATTGCCCAGTTCACGATCAACGAGTGCATCGACGCAGCCTTGCGTGGCGGCCATATCGTCTCGCGCTTGGTCGTAGACCGCGGCAATGGATGACCCTGGCAAGATGTCGTGAAACTGGTGCAGAAGCAGTGTCTTCCAACTCGCGTCGAGCAATGAAACCGTGTCGTCGGTAGTAGGACTAACCAGTTCAGCCACCCGAAGCGACTCTTCAAGTTGTAAGTTGGCACGCTTGAGCCATGCCTGCGATGTGTAGATTCCCCGGTGCATTTCAAGATACAACTCCCCATCCCACACAGGCAGATCACCCGCATCATGCAGGCGGTCACAGAATGCGTCGATTGAATCGAATTGAGTCCGTGGCAAGTTCGCAGCGTCGGCGGAGTCCTGCACCCTGTCAATCTGAGCCTCAGTCGGTCCCCCACCGCCGTCTCCAAACCCAAACGGATGCAGCCAGTCGCCAACCCGACCATGGTCCTGCTCAGTGATGTTTCGCTGCGCGGCCAGAAGATCGTTGGGCTCATTGCGTGAGTTGTAGTTGTGCCCTGGCGTCATGTGCGAGACGATGTCCGTCCCATCAATGCCCCGCCACGTAAACGACACGTGTGGGAAGTGGTTGGTTTCATTCCACGCAATCTTGTTGGTGATGAACGTATCCAGCCCCGCGTGGCGAGCGATCTGGGGAAGCGAGGCTGCAAAGCCAAATGTGTCGGGTAGATACAGCAACCGCTGCTCGCCTGCATCGCCGAACCGTTCCGTCCACCATTGGTGGGCCTGCAAGATCTGCCGAATGAGCGATTCGCCAGATGGCACCAAGCAATCTGGTTCGATCCACATGCCGCCGTCTGCTTGCCAGCGACCTTCTTGGACGCGATCTGCAATGCCAGCAAACAGCTTCGGATACGCCGACTCCATCCACGCATACTGCTGCGTTTGGCTGCAGAGGAAGACGAATGCATCGCGGCGTTCCATCAGGCGAAGCATTGTTGCAAATGTTCGGGCACACTTACGTCGGGTCTCATCCAGTGTCCACAGCCAGGCCGTGTCAATGTGCGCATGGCCAATGGCAGTACACCGATACCCACTTGGCGCACCGCTGTGGATGCCGCACTCCAGTATGGACAAGGCATCGTCTACACCGCTTCGGGGATCGGTGTCTGGAATCAACGCCATGGCCTCGTGCAGTGCGTCGCTAAGACGCTGGGCCACATCGCTGTCGCGTGGTAGTGATTGGGCGAGCAGACGCACAAAGGTCCACCGACGACACAGCGTCTGCATGGATTCATCAATGCGAACACACGCCGCATGTTCCAAGCGACCGGGCAATGCTTCCTTCCAGCGTGCCTGCACTTCGACCTCGTCCCACCAGAAGGTGCTGACGCCCAGAGGGAGATTGCATGCGGCTTCGATGAGAAACTCTTGCTGACCCCCTTGGGGCAGAACCACCAGGTCATGATTGGCGTCGAGTCCATGCCATGGTGTGCCGTTTTGCCAGAGGAGGGCTTCGGTACCGCTGGAAAAACTCAGCGCCGGTGTTCCATCGCCATCAGGAACAGACCCCCGCACTTGGAACCATGCCGTGGACCACACCGGCCCCCACCGCCAGCCTATTGGAACTTGCTGAAATGTCGCTGAGATCGCCTCATCCGCAGTGACGTGATCTGTTGTCTGCCACACTGCGACATCGCACAATGATTGCGCAATCACTACTGCTGGCGAAAGTACCTCGTCGTGAAATACCCGAAAGCGAACGTCGTCGTATTCATGCCGATGCACGCTGCCAAGGTAGCCTCAATCGACCTGCGAGGTGGCCCTGCTAGTGTGCTTGGATGAACCCAATTTTCAGCAGCGAGGGGAACGACACCTTGGTATCGGTCAAAGCCGTTCCCGGGGCTCGCAGCGATGGCATCACCGGCCCACTTGGTGATCGCCTCAAAGTACGCATCAGCGCCCCACCAGAAGGTGGCAAGGCCAATGCTGCGATCTGTCGATTGCTCGAGCAGGCGACTGGGTGCGTCGCGGTGGTCGAGCGTGGTCATACCTCAGCACTCAAACGTATCCGGCTCATCGGAATCACGGTTGACCAGACACGTGCAGCACTGGGCGTTGATGGCTAGTGATTTGAAATGGCGTCGTCACGACGGCCGCGTACCGCAAGGATCAGCAGTACAAGGACCACGCACACCGCCGCGCCGATGGCTGAAATACCCAGTTGAATATGGATCGCTGGCCAGTCTGCCTTGGCTGCCATGGGAACGGCCATGGTAAGTAGCACCAACACGCCGCTGAACGACAGTCGCCCCGCAAGACTCTGCATCGACAAATAAGTCGCTCGAAGTTGCGTGGGAACCGCTCCAGTGACCGTGGCATTGAGTGGTGCCGTCATCAAGGCCCGCGGACACGACCTGAGCAGCAGCAGTGCCATCACCGGCACGCTGACCCAGAGCCACATGAGTGAAATAAGCGCGGCCTGCAGCACCGTGGCCGCAAGCAGGACGCCCCACAGCCCGATGCGATTCTTCATGCGAATGCTTCTGGCCCCGACTTGACCGGCAATCCAGAATGTCACCGCCACATGAATTCCTGCGATCAATGGGGTCATGGCCAAGTTCTTGCCAGATGCGCCAAGAACCTCTTCGATATAGGGCTGGAAGAACTCGTACGGGATGTGATTGAGAATGATCATCATGGCCGCGTACAGGAAGAGGAGAAGCAACACCCCTCGACGCAATTGGCCAACGCATGCCCCAGTTTGCTTGAGTAAATTTGCCTTGGACCGAGCAGTGGTCCCGGTGTTTGGCTCCCGCATTCCAAGTACAACCACGATGATGGCAATGGCGACGAAGAACGAAAGCACATAGGGAAGACGCAGATCGATAACCGCTGCTGCGCCACCGATCAGCGCGGCCATGGAGGCGCCATAGAATCGACGCTTCGATGCTCGCGCTTCCCGATCGGCGAATTCATCTTCTGCCCCACAGGCCTTGAGCGCGTCGTAGTGCAGCGCCGTATCCGTACCACTGCGGAAGGCCATACCGCCGCTCCGCAATACAAGCGCCCCAGCAAAGAGGATGAACAGCGGAGACCCAATCGTCTGACCGCTTGCAATCGATGGCCCCAGAAACATCAACGCATGGCTGCACGCCATAAGCACACCACCGATAAGCATGGTCGGACGGCGACCGAGGCGATCGCTGAACCACCCGCTAGGCACCTCAATGACAACCACTCCCAGGAAGTAGATAGCCTCAAGCAACAGCACACTGTCCAGTGGAAGGTACGACGCCAGATAGAGGAAGAAGACTGGAACCCAGAAGGAAGCCTCAGCAAAGGTCGCATACCACTGGTATAGGTCAGCGGTTCGGCGATGAGGATTATGGAGCATTTGGGGGACACTCTATACGCGGCTTGGCTGCGAGCATGCCCATCATTGCCCGTTCTCACTGGGTCAACATGCGAAAGGCCCGGCGGGCATCTTCTACGAACAGGTACAGGGCTGGCACAAGAAGAAGAATGATAAATGTGGCGAAGAGGACACCAAACCCGATCGAAATCGCCATGGGCACGAGAAATCGCGCCTGAAGTGATTGCTCGAAGATCATGGGCGCCAGCCCAAAGAATGTGGTCACGCTCGTCAATAGAATCGGTCTGAATCGACGGATGCCCGCCCGGCACACCGCGTCAATGACCGGTTCGTCCGGACACTCATCTCGATTCTGATTGGCCGTCACAAGCAGCACCAGCGAGTCATTCACCACCACACCCGAGAGCGCAATGATGCCAAACATGCTGATGATGTTAAGCCCATAGCCAAGCAGTACATGACCAATGACGGCACCGATGATCCCAAATGGGATCGCCGCCATGACGACTAGAGGTTGCATGTACGACTTGAATGGAATCGCAAGTAGTGCATAGATACCCAGCATCGCCAGTGCGTACCCCATGCCCAACTGCCCGAACGTGTCAGCTTGATCTCGCTGCTCGCCCTCAAATGACCACGAGATACCCGGGAATCGACCCGGCAAATCTTCGGCCAACCGCGTTTCCATGTTGCTGACGATCTGGTTGGCATTGCCACCAGCCTCATCAACAGCCGCGGAAACCGCGACCACACGCCGACCCTCACGTCGACCGATTGCGGTGTAGGATCGACCGACGGTCGTCACCACCGCTTCCCCAAGGGGAATTTCGCCGCCGCTAGGTGTTCGGAGCAGGAGATGCTCGATTGTGTCGAGCGTTCGCCGTTCGTCCATTGGCAAACGAACCATCACCCGCACTTCATTTCGCCCACGCTGCTGCCGCAATGCTTCCGCCCCGTAGAACGCATGGCGAATTTGCCTAGATACGCTTGAGGAAGTCAGTCCATAGGCCCTCGCCTCAGGCGTCAATTTGAAGTCCAACTGTGCCTTGCCCGTCGCCACTCCGTGGTCGATATTGGACGTGCCCTCGTACTGCCCAAGCAGATCGGCAACGTAGATCGCCGCAGCGTCGAGCACATCACGATCGCCGTGGGTCAGTTGAATCTCAATAGCAGCATCGGGCGAACCGATTCGAGAGTCCAAGACCAATGACTCGACGCCGGTCATGGGGCCAAGTGCCTCCCGCCAGCGCCTGGAGAACTCTGAACCACTGATGGTGCTGCCCGGCTCAATTTGCAAGATGGCCGACACCACAGATGTACCACCGCCCTGGCCACCACCGCCATGTGGACCAAAGGCATTGAGCGCTGCGCCGATGGATGAGATGTGGCCGTCGACAGTGCTCTGTTCATCCAATCCAGCAATGACCTCATCCGCGGCAGTCATCAGTTCATCACGAACGCGTTCGGCCTCTTCGCGGGACACCCCCACCGGCAAACGTAACTTAGCTGACACAAAACCAGCATCGATGTCTGGCATAAATGTGAATGGAATATGGCCCCCAAGTACGAACCCACCAGCAATCATGAACATCGCTAACCCAACCGCCAAGGTCACCACTCGATGTTTGGTCGCCCCCCGAACAGTCGGGGCATAGACCCGACTGATTACCCAGTCCAGGCCGCGACTAAATTGTGCCGATGGCATCGACACCACCCGCCAGAACAGCGTGTCGGCACCCTTGTGGGCAAGGTGTGCTGGCAATACGAAGAGGGACTCCACCAGTGACACGAAGAACACAGCGATGGTCACGGCGGGGATCTGCATAAACAATTTGCCCTCGCCACCAGGGACGAAGAACATCGGAAGAAAGGCGACCATATTGGTCGTCACTGCAAAGAAAACTGGGCCAGCAATTTCCTTGGCGCCCAGAATCGCAGCGTCCAAAGTCCCCATGCCTTGCTGCCGTTTCTCGTAGATATTCTCCCCGACCACCACAGCATCGTCCACGATGATGCCCAATGTCACCAGAAAGGCAAAGAGCGAGATCATGTTGATTGATGCGCCCGTCAACGGCAGCAGCAAGAAGGACCCAAGAATCGAAATTGGAATCCCAAGCATCACCCAGAATGCAAGCCGAGGCTCAAGGAATAGCCCAAGCATCAGCAGCACCAAGGCCAAACCAGCAAATGCATTGCGGAGCAGTAAGTCAATGCGATCCCGATAGGTCTCCGAGTCATCATTCCAAACTTCAATTGACATTCCCAGAGGAATGCTGCTCCGATACCCCGCAAGCCAAGACCGCGCCGCGTCGGATACCGAGATCGGGGTTTCTGAACCAACCCGGTAGACATCCACCAAGACAGACGGCTCATCATTAACCCACGCGCCCAAGTCGATGTCTGAGAAACTCTCTTGCACCTCAGCCAGATCACCAAGCGTGATGATCGTGCCATCACTTCGAGTAATGATCGGAAGGTCTTTGAACTCATCAGCAAAGTCACGCCGCTCGGTGGTTCGAAGCAACACTTCGCCGCCCCGGGTTCGAATCGAACCTGCTGGTAATTCTGTAGCGCCGCGACGAACCGTACTAGCAATATCGTCTAGGGTCAGGCCATATTGTCGCAATCGTTCATCTGGTATTTCAATGCTGATTTCTAATGGCCGAATGAACTTCAACTCGACCTGCGTAATCCCCTTCTGCGCCAACAGCGATGCACGAACTGCTTCGGCCCGGTCTCGAAGCGTGCGTTCGCTGAAGTCACCGGAAATGGCGACTGACACCACTCGATTGCGAGTGCTGATCAGTTGTACACGCGGTCGTTCGGCTTCCTCTGGGAACGACACAATGGAGTCCACAGCATTTTGCACCTCCTGCTGCGCGCGTGCTAGGTCCGATCCGATCAGTAGTTCGACATAGACTGACCCAAAGCCCTCGCCAGCGGTGCTCGTCACACGCTTGACACTGTCAAGCCCGGAGACGGCATCTTCGATAGCCAGCACAATGCCTTGCTCGGTTTGCTCTGGACTTGCCCCTGGATACGCGACACTCACGCTCACTAGGTCAATCGTGAACTCAGGGAAGACCTCTTGTTTGACCCGTGATCCCACCAGCAGACCGCCCACGATGAATATGAGCATCAGCAAATTGGCCGCAACAGTATTGCGGGCCATCCAGCCGATAGCGCCACGACGATGAGATGGAAGTTCGCGCGGTTTGGTCACGAAGCGTCATCCACCCGCAGGAGCATGCCTGTGGTTGGCACAGTAATTGGACTGGTAATGATGCGGTGACCGTCTTCCAATTCCATCCGCAACAATACTGTCTCGATCGTTCCATCCATGATGTCGATTGGAGACATGCTCAAACGATCATCGGTCCCAATGGTCCAAACCTGATCTCCTGGTCGAATGGCCGCACGCGGGAGTTCGATGACACCATGCAACTCTGGACCGGCCAGTCGCACTTCAACATACGCATCCATAAGTAGCGGAACGCTTCGTGACATTGATTGCGTCAATGGCGATGGGACGACCACAAGAACGCGAGCGAGCCGACCGGCTGTGTCGACACTGCCAGTCAGACCTGAAACATGGCCGTCATAGGTGACGACCTGACCGTCACCGATGGCCAGCAAGATTTCAGCCGACGGCATTTTGCGGTCACCATCGGTCAAACCCAGACGTGCCACGTCATCCATGGGCAGTCCGATTTCCACCCAATATTCATCGGTCCCCACGAGCGTCCCGAGCACCGTGCCGGTGGATGCCATCTGCCCCACCTCGGCTGACTCACTGCGAACCATTGCGTTGAATGGCGCCAAAAGCATGGTGCGTTCCAACGCCAGTGAGGCTTGTTCCACTTTGCTCGACGCTGCTTGAAGGGCGGCCTGCTTTTCAGATAAGTGTGGTTCGCGAAGTGCCATGCGTGAACCGGCTTGATCATTCTGAATCTCAGTGCCCAGAATCTCCCAATCACGTTTCGCCACGCGAACCCGGCCTTGCTCCAGTTCGAGATTGAACTGGGCCGTCTCAAACGCCGCCTCTGCTTGTTGTACCGCCAAGGCGTAGTCACGAGGATCAATTTTGGCAATCGCCTCGCCAGTGACAAGCAGTCCGCCAGGAACGAACTTTGGGTTCACTTCTATTAGTCGACCGCTGACTTGTGGTTGTAGCAATAGCATGCGGGCCGGCTTGACCGTCCCAAATGCCGTGACATTCAACCGGCGGTCGATGTGTGTCGGTTGCATGACCCGAACCATCGTCGCCTGTTCTGGAACGATGGCCTTGGTGGGCTCTGGCTTGGAGCGAAAGAGTGTCCACCCCGCCCAGAGACCCAACAAGAGAATCAGCGGCGGAATGATCAATCTAATGAGCATGGCAACCGGTCGTAACACTCGAATCGTAGAATTCATATCGCACCCTCCAACCCGAGATCAGCGGCCACATCCGCTTCAAGTTCCTGATCAATCAAGGGCGCATTCAAATCGTGCATCCAGGTGCCGCCAAGCGCTCGGTAGAGCGCCGTTCGATACGCCAACAAGTCGCGGCGGGCTGCCACTAGTTCACGTTGCAATCCTTGCCTCGTTTGGACCGCGTTGATCACATCCAGATACTCCGCAGCCCCATCCGCGTAGGCGCTCCCCGCAGCTTCGAGTTCACGGATAGCCAGCCGATACCGCACCGTAAGATCATCGATATAGTCAATCTGGAATCGCTCCTGATCGAGCGCATCCTCCACTTCACGCAGGGCTTCCAAAAAGGCTTGTGAAAACGCGGCGAGCCGTTCTTGCACAATGGCCTTGTGGCGAACCACCTCGGCGCCGCGGCGGTCGTTGTCAAATACAGGTTGAAAGAGCGACCCGCCAATAGAGGCCAAGCCGGATGTAAACGGATCGCTAATACTCTGAGATTGCCAGTCGTACCCCACCGAGAAACGAATGCTGGGAAGCATGTCGGCAACAGCCGCGGCCACTTCTCGATCGGCTGCCGCAAGACGATCGCGGGCAGCACGGAGTTCTGGTCGGTGCTCTAGCAGCAACATTGGTGACCCCAACTCCGGCAGAGGCGGGAGATCCGGAAGGGATGCTTCGATGGTGTCGATATCAACCGACTCGGGCGTCGCCCCTTGCAATACCTGCAGTGCGTTGAGTGATGTCTCTAAACGCGACAACACCAAGGGAAGTTGGGTACGAACACCTTCAAGCTGCTGCCGCTGTTGATAAACCGCCAACGCCCCAGCGAGCCCATTGACGTATCGATTTTCAACAGTCTCCAACAGTTTCTCACTGAGCCGCACTTGTTCGTTGATCACCCGAACGAGATCTGCCTGTTCCCGAACGGTAAACCACAGATCTGTGACCGTTCCAGTGAGTACGAGCGCCGTTTGCTCCACATCTTGGCGTGAGGCATTGGCCAGCAAGATCGCCGCCTGCGCACGATTGGCCAGTTTCCGCCAAATGTCAATTTCCCATGAGAGCCCAAAGCCAACAGCCCAACTGCTGTTGTACCCCACACCACTGTGCGAGTCGCTTCGGGTCCGGGCAAGCGAACTGTTGAGATCAACCGCAGGCAGGAGTGGCGCGCCGATGATGCGAGCGGTGGCCTTGGCCTGCGCCAACCGCGCCCATGCTTGCTTGAGGTCAAAGTTGGCTACGAGCGAACGCTGCACAACATCGTCGAGGGTGTCATCGCCAAAGGCATGCCAATACTGCTGGGGAAACGGCGTCCCGCCTCCGGGCATGGTGTACGAGATTGGCACGTCAATGGAGGGGCCATCTCGTTTGGGAATATCGACAGGGCTACATCCACTCACTACGACAACCAACGCACACAAATGTGTCTGAATCACCTTCATATGTGCATCTTCCGTCCATTTCGCAAGGCGGCCATCGTCACGGTCAATATGTGGGTTGCCAGTTCCTCGATGTCTTCAACACCAAAATGTGGTGGATCAAGGCGATTCAACATGGCCTGTCCTGATCGGAACACGAGACACTGCGAGACAATGGTCATCGCGTGCATGCGGATTTGGCGCTCATCAAGTGCCACGTCTGAGCACCTAACAATGAGTTGCTCCACCTCACTCATATGCGGCTGAACGGATTGCGACACCAGATAATCGAGTGCTGTGGTCGGATGCTGCATCTCGCGGGCCATGAGTTGACCAACTGGCGTTCGTGCTGCACCAAGCATCCGCCCAAGAAACCAGACAATCCACAATCGAAGTTGACCCTCAGGATCGTTCGGTTGATCCGCAGCCATTGGCATTGGCTTACCGCCACCGATAGACCGATGGGCATGCTCAAGCACCTTGGCATAGAGCGTGGCTTTGTCGCCAAAGTGGTAATTGACAGCCGCCACGTTGGCCCCGGCCCGAACGCAGATATCACGAACCGTGCCCGCTTCAAAGCCATGGGCTGCAAAGACGGTCAACGCCGCATCCAGAATGTCGTCTTTGGTACTCACTGAGGAATCTCAAACATACGTTTCAAACGATTGTTTGAATACTGTAGATGAGTGGCCGTTCCAAAGCAAGGCTTTTTTTGGGGTTTGAGAGGCGATCATGCCCGAATGTGGATGTCCGCAACTTTGGAGGAGGCCGCAACGCGGTGGTCTCAGCGGACTTGGATGCTAGTGGGCGTGGCTACGCCGCCGGCGGAGCCCCCGCCACGCCTTGGAGCGGCTGCACTCGGACGCCATCACGGTCAACGTGCAGCAACGAACAATTGGGGACCTCGTGCCATGTGAACACCTCGGTATCGAGCGGTTCGGACACAACAATGGTCGCCGCATCATCCAGCGGCGTACAACTTCCGTCGCAGTTGCGAAGGCTGAGCCCCTGCCCCCAGTACACACTCGGCGCTGTCCCCCCCTCCGCAAATCGGGCGCACCACAGATCGCCCCCCCCAGTAGTCGCGATGGACATCAGAAACGGATCGTTGATTTCAAACTCACCGCGAAGTTCCAGAATCGTATTGATCATGCCGACGATGCCCGCCACCGGGTCATCCCGCAGCCCATGCGTCAACGCCAGGGCGAACATCGTCTCTGAATCAGTCTGCCCCTGTCGATCCCCGAACCATGGGTCCGTGATTCTGGAATCGATCGCCCGTTGCATCAGTTTGTATCCACCGATGTCACCGTTGTGCTGGAAGAGCCAATCCCCCATCAAGAACGGATGCGTGTTTGTTCGCGACACAACACCCTGGGTCACCGCCCGAACATGCGCCATAAATAGGCCGCTGTGAACATGTCGTGCAAGGCTGTGTACATTCTCATCGTTCCATGCGGCCCTAGTTTCGCGATATTGACCTGGATCCGGATCGTCCTTGTACCACCCCATCCCAACACCATCGCCGTTGACGACCCACGAACTCTGTGTCGCATGCTTAGACTGCATGAGCAGTGAGTGCTCAGGATCGTGTAACAACGTACTGAGGCGAATTTCTGGTCCATAGTAGGCAAGCCAGCGACACATGGACGAGGAGTATATCGACCACCGGTCGATATATCTGCCATCGAGTGACTGATTTCAGCGAAGTCGATGGCCCGAAGCGTAGAGACGCTTGAGATCATCGCGAGTAGGCATGGTGAAGTCCGTCGACTCCGACTCTTCATTGGGCATCGTTTCAAAATCCCCTGACTCCACGAGTCGAACGCACTGGATAATCGCCTCAGCAGCTAGATCCTTGGAGCGGGCCATGATGCCCTCCACCGTGTCGTGTGGCCAGATGCGGTAACGCTTCTGCACAATGATCGGACCGTCATCGATCTTCTCGTTGACGAAGTGCACGCTGGTGCCACCTTCCGTCTCGCCATTGGCGAGCGTCCAGAAACTCGGCATCAATCCCCGATACTTCGGAAGCAGCGCCCCGTGGCAATTCACAATGCCCTTGGCCGTTTGATCGCGAAGTTTCTTGCCATAGAACTGTGTGCCGCTGATCGACACGATGAACTCAACCTGCTCTTCCCGAAGATGTAACAAGAACGCATCACTATTGACGTTGACCGCCTCGGTCACCGGAACGCCGTACTTCTTGGCGACCGCCTTGACGCTGTAGCACGTGCGAGTCGACCCCAGCCACTCATTGAACACCTTGGCCGCGATCTTGCGACAGATGAACCTACGAAGCTTCCACTGAAAGTAGCCAAAACCGTAGAGGCGGAACAGATCCAGCGCTGTACCAACGAGACCACGTTTGCCCTGCGCCACAGATTGAATATTGATGCCTGCCGTCGAGTCCGCGAACTCGCGCAGATACTTATCGAGCACTTTTGGCAGCAAGAACGGCTCGTTCTGAATGAAGACGTACTTCTTCATGTCTCATCCTCGACCACATCACAGAACTTTCCACACAACCCGCTCTTGGAATACTTACGGCGAATCGCTTCTTGGGCACGTTGGCCCATTGCTTCAAGTTCGGCCTGAGGTGTGTTTCGAATTTCCTCAAGCACCCGCTGCGCGCCCTCGACATCACCATGGGGAATATGCCAACCGATGCGGTTGTCCCGCACGATGTCCGAAGCATGACACGGATCGGGGGCTAGCAGCAAAATGGGGCGCCCCACTGCCATAGCGCCGTAAATCTTGCACGGATGGACAACCCCGACCACATCATCGCCTACCGATACCAGATGCACGTCCGCGGCGCTCAGAGAGTAGCGCAGAGTCTCAAACGGCTGATAGGGCAGCGAGCGTATGTTGGAAGGACTGTGCGTGGCAATTGTCTCTTCGACGACTTTCTTCCCGACGCCCCCCCCGATAAATAGGAATTCCAGGTCTGTGTCATCTTGCATCTGCAGCGCCGCATCAAGCACCGTCTTAACGGGCGTGGAAAACCCATGATTGCCGCTGTACATCACGACGAACATCTCGCCGTCGATATTGTCTGCCCGCCACGGGTTGTCGCCGTGAGCGATCATCTCCATGTGATCATCGTGCGGCCACGGTGGCATAACGGCAGTCTTTTCGGCCACATCACGTTTCTTCTGCAGACGCTCCAGCATGAATCGGTCAAGCGCCACCACACGCCGAGCCCGGCCAAGAATGCGGCGGTTGAGCCAGTTCATCGTGCGGGCCGCCAAAGAACCTTCCTTGATCTTGCCCAGTTCAATGACTTGGTCCGGGTTCAAATCCATCACCCAGTACACGATGGGCGTACGTCGTATCCATGAAATGACCAGCGCCGCAACAGGGCACATCGGTGGCGACGTGCTGACCAAAATTCGATCCATCCCGCCGACGAAGAGCCCGCGAATCATCTGCTGAAACATCAACAACAAGCCACCGAGCACCCGCAGTGGAATCGACTTCTTACCAAAACTCGACAGCGGCAGACGGCGAATTTCCACACCATCGCGTACCTCTCGAAGTGGGTACTTGCGTGATGGATCATCGTAGCCACGACTTGCGGCGTACACAATGACGCGATGTCCACGATTGACCAACTCGGCGGCCACATCATGAAGATGCTGGCCGACGCTGGCAGGATCGGGCACATAGACCTGCGTGAGCAAAAGAATCGTGCCGCGCTTGGGCGGGGTGTCACTCATGGTGCATGCAAGTCGCTGCCGACAAACTCAGGCGTTGGTCTTGGAGCCGTACTTGGCGAGGTACTGCTGCTCGATCCAGTTGAACGTTCGTTCCATTCCGTCACGCAGTTTGATCCCCGGGGCCCACCCGAGGCGATCTTGAATCATCGTGTTGTCACTGTTGCGACCATTAACACCCTTGGGGGCGTCGAGATTGTGCGTGCGTTCCAGTTGGATGCCAGCAATGTCTTCCACCATGTCCACGAGTCCGTTGATGGTCGTCAGTTCATCGCTGCCTAGGTTGATCGGCTCGAGAATGTCACTGTTGGTGATGTCCTTTATGCCCTTGATGCAGTCATTGATGTACATAAACGAGCGGGTCTGATGGCCATCGCCCCAAATTTCAATCGAGTGATCCCCGGTGTGCTTGGCATGAATGACCTTGCGACAGATAGCCGCAGGCGCCTTCTCACGACCACCCTCCCACGTGCCGTCGGGGCCGTAGACATTGTGGAATCGCGCGACGCGACAGTACATGCCAAAGTCCTCACGGAAGTGACGACACATGCGCTCCGAGAACAGTTTCTCCCAACCGTAGCCATCTTCAGGCATCGCGGGATAGGCGTCCGCTTCCTTGAGGGGAATGACGTCCTCACTGGTTTGCTTGTCAGCGTTGTAGACGCACGCGGATGAACTGTAGAAGTACTTTTCACTGCCACAGTCACGCGCGGCCAGCGTCATATGCACATTGATGAGCACCGAGAGCATGCACAACGCCTTGTTATTCTCGATGAAGCCCATGCCACCCATGTCGGCAGCGAGTTGGTAGATCTCCTGCATCCCGTCACACGCGGCGTAGCACGCGGGCTTCTCCTGCAGATCGGCCACGACATTTTCTGCTCCGTCATGCACCTGATACCAATCCGAAGTTGGCTTGATGTCGACACAACGGACGTCGTGGCCCTGCTCAAGGAAATCCTTTACAAGGTGGCCGCCGATGAAACCGCCGCCGCCGGCAACGAGAATGGTCTTCTTGGACATGGGTCTGTGGTATTCCTGATCTGAAAGGGGTGTTCGGGGAGCATCTGCTCAAGTGCCCAGATCGGTCAATGTGGCCTGAATCCTAAGGGGCACAAGTCAGATCGGCAAGAATAGCAAAGCCAAGGTGAAGTTTCCGCCGCATGACTCTAGGCACGCTCAGCATTGGCCTACGGCGATAATTTCTAACCAATTGCAATGATTTGATTTACATGTGCTGAAGGCCGATTATTGGACTTAGGTTCCAATTGTGCCCGCTCGGCCAATGGCGAGACCCGGACTTGAACCGGGGACACCGGCATTTTCAATGCCGTGCTCTACCAACTGAGCTACCTCGCCTCAGAAGAGCGGCACGGTACGTCGATGCTCGCAGACAAGCAAGCCCCCATATCCAGAAATCAGGCTGCCCACTGCGTGGAACTCGCCGAGGGCAATGACGCCCCGGGCAGTGGATACCAGCGTTCCAACGCCGCTTGCAGGTCATCCGATGAGGTCATCACAAAGAAGATCGGTCCAGGCAACTGTCTTGTGGCGAAGCAATGGGCCCGATGGAGCAAGCCCGGAGTCGTCGCCAACTGCAACGCCCCATCATCCCACCCAAGCGGAATCAGCCCGAATTGCCAGGCCTGCCGGCTATTTAACAGTGCGTGAGTGTCCGCTGATGGTGGCTGCTGGGACAAGTCCACGCTGCAAGTCATCGCAGCATATTGCGCTGCCCAAGCCTGTTCGATCTCGGCCGGGGACACCCCGAGTCGCTGCTCGCAGATGACGCCCAAGGGCTTGCCCGATCGCCGCTGCTCACGCAGGGCATGATCCAACTGTGAACTGCTCAGTGAACCCTGAGCAACTAGAAACTGTCCCAAACGTGCGTCCATGCAGTGATCTCCCACCCACTTCGTCGGTCCAGTCCGATGGGTGGTTGAGCGTAGGCATCGCAGTTATCACGTTTCGGTTCCGTTCGTGCGGGCTGGTGGCATCAGGCACGCTGGGGCATCAAAGCCTCGGGCTCCAACCCGACCAAATCATCCACAACAAACGTACCGTCGCGGCGAATCACTTCATCGTCAAAGATGATCTCGCCTCCCCCATACTCAGGACGCTGAATCAACACCAAGTCCCAATGAATATCACTGCGGTTGGTGTTGTCTGCATCCTCGTAGGCCTGCCCTGGCGTGAAGTGCAAACTGCCGGCGATTTTCTCATCAAAGAGAATATCCATCATCGGTTCGCGAATACAGGGATTGAACCCAATGGCGAACTCGCCCACGTACCGCGCCCCATCATCGGTATCGAAGATAGCCGCGAGCGATTCGGCCCCCACTTCCGCGTCATGGTCCACAATCCGCCCGTGCTCAAAGACCAGTCGAACATTGCGGAAGGTCGTGCCCTGATACACGGTGGGCGTGTTGTAGTGCATGACGCCATTGATCGAATCCCGCACCGGGGCGGTAAAGCACTCACCATCAGGAATATTGTGGCTGCCAGTACACGCGACTGCCGGAATGTCCTTGATCGAGAAGTGCAGATCTGTATCGCCCGGCCCCTTGATGTGCACGCGCTCGGTGCGGTTCATCCGATCTCGTAATTTTTGGGCCGCGGCGGTCATCGCGACGTAGTCCAGAGTGCACACGTCGAAGTAAAAGTCCTCAAACGCCTCGGTCGACGTACCGGCCAACTGCGCCATCGAGGGCGTGGGCCAACGAAGCACGCACCAACGCGTGTGATTGACCCGCTGCTGCATGTGCACGGGTTTCATATAGTGCGCCCCCCAGGCCTTCATGCGATCGGCCGGTGCCCCGGACATCTCATTGATATTGCGACCGCCTCGCAGACCGATGTAGGCGTCCATCCGCTTCATGCGATTGAGATCGCTCGCAGCCATCGTCTCAAACTGCGCGTCATCACCACATTCCACCAACGCCCGCATGACGCGGTTGTTCCGAAGGGACACATGCGGATGACCCCCAGCATCGCGGCAGGCACGGATCATCTCGACCACCATCGCTTCTGGCACATCGAATGCTTCGATGAGCAAATGCTCGCCAGGTTGAATCGCCGTGGAGTGTCCGATCAACAGTCCAGCCAAATCGGTCATGCGTGGGTCGTGCATCAAATGTACTCCTCAGTCTTGCAAACTCGAATATGAATCCGTCGCCGACGACGACAGCAGCCGATCCACCTGCGTGCAGAACGCTGCCTCAGGCGAGGGATCTTCCCGGAAATGGAGGTCCGTGTGCAAGTCCGTGGGACGCCCCCCAGTGGGATCGATGCGGCACCATCCGCAAATACGGGAATCCGGACGACTGGGGCCAGACCAAAACCCATCGGCCGCGCGCCCCCACGCGATACGGGCCCCACGCGGTGGGTGCGTGTCCCATCGCTCCTCGGTGCTGCCAAGCAGGGCCGATTGAAAATCCGTCGACACATCGAGCCTGCTCCCAGAGACCAGAATGACGTTGCGTGCCTTGGGCATGAACTGGCGATAGGCCTTGTCCAACAGCCGCCGGATTCGCGGTGTTTGATCGATGAAACCATCGGGCAGTCCAATGACCAGCGACACATTGGGACCCTCCCATGGCCCAACGACGCGAACCGCCCCTACTTCGAGCCCGGACTCATCCCGAACCGTCAACTCGTCACCGAGCCTGGCCATCTGCAAGAACTCACTGGCCCGTACCACCAGTTGCTGCATGTCTCCGTCTCGCAGCCTCTCACGCCATCGAATTCGCACGATAAAGGGACGCTCAATTTGTTCAAGTACGCGAAGTCGTGGAGAAATCGCCAGTCGGCGTGCCTCGTTACGTTCGTCATCAACCCGCTTGATGTGCAAGAACCATTCGAGTCCCTCATAGCGGACACGAAAGTCGCAGGTCCGCCCAGCGGGTGTTTCCACTTCGGCCTCGAGTACACATCCCTGTTGGGACAACCAATCGGCGATGATCGCTTCGGTCCACAGGTCAAAAAAACGTATGCGTCGCTTCTGCGATTGCAACCGTTTCAGCAATCCCGAAAGCCCTGGCACCCGCCCCCACGTTCGTACCCGCGCCACCAGATCGGCATCAAGTTCATCAGCCCAGTGGTCGAGACCCCTCACGAATCGGTCCATCCTTGCTCGGGCGCCTGCCATCGATGTGGGGGAATACGACATGTGTCGGCCCGCTGCGATACCGGAGGCCACAACGCATCGAGTTGGCTGGCGAGGCGATGATCGCCAGCCATCGCACCAGGGCTGCACGACAATAGTTGATCCGCTTGACGCCGCCCCATCGTCGTGTCCATCGTGACGGTGCCATTGCCGTAGTGGCGATCTCGCACGGGTGTCGTGCGTTCCACAAACGACACGCCGTTACCGTCACTCGTGGGAAGCGTAATGCTGATCTCACACTCGGCTCCGACCGAGAAACTGCGAACGACTTCGGTCAAACGCCCCAGACCTTCGCCCGACACAGCGCTGACTGGTACCGCATCGGGGTGGTCCCGCAGCCACAGCAGCAGATCGTCGGCGTGGTCGAGCCGATCGATCTTGTTAAGCACGAGCTGGCGATGCTGCTCGACGGCCCCAATGTCATCGAGCGTGGAAAGTACCGTGTGGAGTTCCTCGCGTGCATTCGGGTCAGACACATCCACGACAACCAGAATTAACCCGCAGTGCACAGTCTCTTCGAGGGTTGAGCGAAAAGAGGCCACGAGGCGGTGAGGCAAGTCGCGAATGAACCCGACGGTATCGCTGAGCATGACTGAGTTGCCGTCACCGAGTTTCCACTGTTCGACTCTTGTGGACAAGGTAGCGAACAACTTGTCATGCGCAAAAGCACCACCGGCGGTGAGCCGGTTGAACAAACTCGACTTCCCGGCATTGGTATAGCCCACTAAGCCGACGGTCACGAAGTCTTCGTTTCGCTGGTGCACTTCACGCGTCTTGCGTGCATGGATGCGTTCTAACTCGCGGCGAAGTTGCGACAGACGCCGCTTGACCAAGCGGCGGTCGATCTCCAACTGCTGCTCACCAGGTCCGCGTGTCCCGATCCCCACCGGCGCGCCGCCGGTCACTTGCCCGAGGTGGTCCCACATCGCCCGAAGACGTGGGTAGGTGTATTCGAGTTGGGCGATCTCCACCTGGAGTTTGGCCGCATGGGTCGTTGCACGCCTTGCAAAAATATCGAGAATCAGTTCGCTGCGATCGATGATTTTCACCGACGTCGCCTCTTCCAAATTCCGAATCTGAGCCGGGCTGAGATCATGATCAAAGATCACCAGCGTGGCACTGGTCATCTCGACGAGATGCTTGAGTTCCTCGACCTTGCCCTTTCCTAAAAACGTGCGGCCCACCGGCCGAGCCCGCTTCTGGGACAGCATGCCCACCACGCTAGCCCCCGCCGTATCGGCCAGTGCCCGCAGTTCTTCCAGACGATCCTCCAAGTTCAGACGAGCCCGGGGCAGTTGCACAGCCACGAGCACAGCATGTTCATGAGCGACCTTGAGCTGATCACGGTGCATCTGGGACATACGGGAACTCGGTCGCTCCTTCGTGGGGATAGGATGGTCGCTCGCACCACATGCGAACCTGAGACCACACGGATCGTAGTGGCATTTGTACAAGCCCCCCTAGAGTTTCCCCCCATGAATATTCGACAAATCCTCCCACCGATTCTTCTGATCGCCCTAACCGCCATGCTTGTAGTGCAATTGCCCGCCGCCATCGCCGGGCGAGCTCAAAACTACGACTGGTTCGGTCCCATCATCGACACCAGGGCCATCCTGATGGATCGTTTCGTCGTCGACCCCGATGACGAGGCCATGCAGCAGGCCATGATCAAGGCGATGCTCGAGGCCTTGGACGATCCCCACACCATCTATGTGCCGCCCGTAGACGAGCAGGACTTCACCAAGGATCTCATGGGTCACTACGTTGGCATCGGGGCGCACGTACGCCCACATAAACGTCGACTCAAAATCATCTCTCCGATGGACAATTCCCCGGCACTTCACGCAGGCATCAAGGCCGGCGACATCGTGCTAAAAGTCGATGATTTCGACACGCTCGATCAACCCATCGACGACTGCATCGACCAACTCCTTGGCGAACCAGAATCGCAGGTAACCTTGCTGGTTAAACACCTCGACGATACCGAGGAAACCATCGAAGTCACTCGCGGCGCCATCAATGCACCAACCACCGCGGGCTTCATGCGGCGTGACGGCACGTGGAAGTACATGGTCGACCCTGAACGCGGCATTGGATACCTCCGACTGACCCAGTTCACGGATCGCACGTTGGCCCAGGTCAGCCAAGCTCTCCAGGCTGCGATGACAGAAGGCCAACTCAACGGCTTGATACTGGATCTGCGAAGCAATCCCGGCGGCGCCCTGCAAGCAGCCGTGGCGATGTCGGACTTGTTTCTGGCACAAGGCGACATTGTGTCGGTCGGTACTGAACGACCCGATCGCGCCACCGAACGACGAACGATGAGCGCCACACCAGGTGAACCTATGGAGAACGTCGAACTGGTTGTACTGATTGACCAGCACTCGGCCTCTGCCAGCGAAATTGTTGCGGGCGCCATTCGTGACAATCAGCGAGGACGCATTGTCGGCGAGCGGTCATTTGGGAAAGGTTCCGTGCAAGAAGTCCGTCCGTTGGACGAAGACAACGGCTTGCTCAAATTCACGACCGCCTACTACTATCTGCCCAGTGGCCGCAACCTCCACCGTCGCAAACAGACGCCTGAAGCAGCATGGGGCGTCGACCCTTCGATGGGGTGCGTCGTCCCTGAACCACCCGAAGCACGCCTCGCCCGTTTCGAAGCACGGCAACCATTTGAAATCATCACCGACGATGAGCCAGTACTCGAAGGTGAAATCGACGACACCTGGCTTCGCGAGGTCTACAAGGATCCCGCGATGGCCGAGGCATGGGCCCTGCTCAGCCACCGACTTGACCAAAACGCCTGGCCTGAACTCGCAGAAGATGAGGATGCCGCCTTCCCGCCAATGCAAGCCGAACTCGACGCCGCGATGGATCAACGAGAAGCCATGTATCGCCATCTCATCGAATTGGAGGAGCGTATTCAAACGCTTGAAGGAAGCGAATTGACGCGGGAACGTGGCTTGATTGGGCTGCCCAAAGAGGCTGAAATATCCGAAGCGAGACTCATCCTCCAACGTCCCGACGGCACATTGATCGGACAGTGGGACGTCGCCGAGGGCGAGAATATTCGCGCCAGTCTTGAAGCCGTCGAATTAGTTCCAGTGCCCTCCGAAACGAGTCCTCAATCGGATACCTCCGACGCAGGATGATGCGGTGTCATTGACGCTTGGTATTGAATCGAGTTGCGATGAAACAGCTGCCGCTGTGGTGTGTGATGATCGCGATGTCCGCTCGAGCATTGTGGCGACCCAACACGAATTGCATGAGTTGTACAACGGCGTCGTGCCTGAAATTGCCAGCCGGGCCCACTTGGAATGCATCGGACCAGTCGTAGACGAAGCACTCAAAGTCGCAGGTGTGTCGCTGGGCGATCTCGATGCCATTGCAGTGGGTCACGCACCTGGCCTAATCGGATCGTTGCTCGTTGGAGTGAGCGCTGCCAAAACGCTTTCGTGGAGTTTGGGTATCCCCCTGACCGGCGTGCATCATCTACTGGCGCACCTACACGCACCAGCGCTGGACAGCGAGGCCATCACCTATCCGGCCGTTGGCCTGCTCGCTTCCGGTGGACACACATCGCTGACCGTGCAGCATGGGCCGCTCGAGGCACGCTTGCTCGGACGTACCATCGATGACGCTGTTGGCGAGGCCTTTGACAAGGCAGGAACGCTCCTTGAAGCGGGATACCCGGGTGGTCCGGCCATCGAGCGACTCGCCCAAGACGGCGATGATCGCGCCGTCGAGCTACCAATCGCCAACCTAGGGCATGACTCGCTGGACTTCTCATTCGCGGGCCTCAAAACCGCGCTGCTCTACGCCACCCGCGGCACACCGGTGGGACGGGGGCAGAACGCACGCTTCCCCCGAACGGCATCGGACCTCACCCAGCAGCGACGTGCCGACCTAGCGGCCTCGTTTCAGCGGTGCGCCATCGAAGCATTGACTCGCCGCGCACACGCCGCCTTAGAGGCGACTCCAGTCAAAACACTTCTTGGTGGTGGTGGCGTACTGTGCAATACCCTGCTTCGCACGTCGCTCACGGCATTGGCGGACCGCCATGGTGTAGCACTTCGCATTGCACCGCCAGCGTATTGCATAGACAATGCCGCCATGATCGCTGGACTTGGACATCTCTCTATTGCCGCTGGCCACATAGACGGTACGAATTTGCAAGCCAAAGCCAGGCTCAGCATTGAAGATGCCACAGCATGAATTCCATTCCGCCGCCAATCATGATCAAAGGCATCCACCCGGCGATGCTCGATGATGACGAACTCCGCAAACAGTGCCAAGAAACCTTCGGGCGCCAACGAGGTCCGGGCGGCCAGCACCGCAACCGCCGCGACTCGGCCGTGACCTTGGAGCACGTGCCAACTGGCGTCGAGATCGTCGCTGCCGAGCGGCGAAGTCAGCAGGACAACCGGCAGGTCGCGTGGCGACGGCTGCGGCTGAAACTCGCTCGCCGCGTGCGTCGTCACATCAATACCAATGACTACCACCCCACCGAACTCTGGGAGCAGCGGCGTCAGGGCAACAAGGTCTCGGTCAGCCCCAAACACGAGGACTATCCGCCCTTGCTAGCCGAGGCGATGGACGTCATCGAGGCCAGAGCGTGGGATGTCGGGGGCGCCGCTGGAACGCTGAACGTCACGATGTCGCAACTGGTCCGGCTCGTGCGACACGACCGCGGTGCGTTCGAGCGGGTGAACAAGGGCCGCACTGACCGTGGTTGGCCGCCGCTACGAGCGTGACTGGGCACTACCATCCGTGACATGATGAACACGCGCCAACGCATCGACGAACTGCTGCCCCAACTCACCGAGATCCGCCATGACTTCCATCGGCATCCCGAACTGGGCTACGAGGAGCACCGAACCAGCGGCATCGTGAAGGCCTTTCTCGATGAGGCGGGCATCACCTGGAAGGGCGATCTTGCCGGGGGCACCGGTGTACTGGCGCACATCCCCGGGGGCGGCGATGACACGCTTGGACCAATCGCCCTTCGCGCTGACATGGACGCGTTACCGATTGTCGAACAGTCCGGCGTCGCGTGGACATCAACCCACGAGGGGCGCATGCACGCGTGCGGTCACGATGGGCACACGGCCATTCTGCTTGGCACCGCCCGCGTGCTCAAGGACTTGTCAAAGACCGGTGAACTTCCCCGCGATGTGACGCTGGTGTTTCAGCCCGCCGAAGA
Source organism: uncultured Isosphaeraceae bacterium (assembly GCA_964524945.1). Lineage (GTDB taxonomy): Bacteria > Planctomycetota > Phycisphaerae > Phycisphaerales > SM1A02 > UBA12567. The sequence goes on along the minus strand of CAZGFN010000033.1, from coordinate 2,531 downwards.
AGGCGGGGCCGGAGGTGCCGCGATGGTGCGGGATGGGTGCCTCGACGGGTCGGTCATCGGCGAGCCCATCACCCACATCTACGGCCTGCACGGATGGACCTCGCTGGCACTAGGGCAAGTGGCCTCGCGGAGCGGACCCATTCTGGCTTCGGCCGACGGGTTTGAAGCGACGATCACGGGGCGCGGCGGGCACGCGGCGATGCCACACCTCTGTGTCGATCCAATCGCAGCGGCTGCCGCGGTCATCCAGTCGGCCCAGCACATCGTGTCACGACACATCGACCCGATACAAGGCGGCGTCGTCTCGATTACCCGCATCGAAGGTGGTACGACGCACAACATCATTCCCGAGTCGGTCTTCTTGCAAGGCACGACGCGCTTTCTAGAAGGCGAGGCTGGCATTCGAATTCACGATGGCTTCGATCGGATGGTGCATCAGATCGCCGAAGCCCACGGATGCCAGGCCCAGATTCACTGGCACGACGGCTACCCGGTGACAGTCAATCACCCCGATGCCTTCCAGCGGTGGCAGCACATTGCTCGTGAGACGCTCGGCGGGGAGCGGGTTGAGGACATGGCCCCTGTGATGGGCGGGGAGGATTTTTCCTTCTACGGACAGGTCATACCCGCGTGCTTCTTTGCGCTGGGCTTGCTGCCCGATGGGCAGCGTGAGATGCCCTGCCTGCATCACCCTTGCTTTGACTTCAACGACGCAGCCATCCCCACGGGCATCGAGGTCTTTACGGCGATAGCAATGACGCCATGAGGCAAGCGACTCGCGTGTGGGCCTGTGTTGTCGCGCTATCAGTCGCGGGCACCCTTGACGTGCGGGCATGCCGTACTGGCGGTGCTACGGACAGGGCCCCCACGCCGACATCAAGTTGAGTAGGTCGTCGATATTGACCGTTCCATCGCTGTTGGTATCCGCGGAACAGGCCGCCGGACAGTCATCGCACAATCCCCCAGCACCCAACCAAACACCCCCCAGATCGGCACAGTCAGACATCGTTGTCATGGCGCAGCCAAGCGAGCAGCACGCACCTTGCGAGGAGGGGCAGTCAGGGCCGATGAAATCAAAGGTGTGAAAGGTGAAACTACCGCTTCCATAACTGAATTGGTTCGGAGTGTTGCCGCAAATCACGGTGTTCCACGCAGAGGCTGCCGATATCGACAGAGCAAATCCCCCGCCATCGGTGGTAGCAGTATTGTTGGATATCTCGCAGTTGCGGAAGTTCAGCGTTCCAATCTCCATTCCGACGCCGCCGCCGAATACAGCAGTGTTGTTGGTGATAGTGCAGTCTTCAAAGTTGCACTCCGCCTCTGGATTGGAGTGGTTGAGGTGGAACACGCCGCCGCCAAGGCCCTTGCTCTTACTCGCGTTGTTGGATACAAACGAGCACGACTTCCATATCAGTTCGACAGTCTCAAGCGAGAATGCGCCTGCCCCGTTCACGGCAGTGTTGGACGAGATGGTCGTATTTTCAATCAACGTACTGCCACCACTGAGAAATAGACCGCCTCCCCAATCGTCAGCCGAGTTCCCATGCACGACGCAGTCGCGAATGGACGCTGCGCCGCCAAACACGGCAATGCCACCTCCATGGGTGTCAGCTACGTTGGAACGGATCATGCAGTCGAGAATCGTCGGACTACTGTCCTGAATCAGAATGCCACCGCCATTTTCTCCGTACCCTCGAGTAATCGTAAACCCCTGTAGGTACGTTGAGGCGTTCTCGCCGCTCACCAGCAGAACACACTGCCTGACATCACCGCCATCCAGAATGGTCTCGGACACGCTTCCGGTGGCCTGCACGCTCAGTTGCTTGCCACGAAAGTCGATGACCGACGTGCCGGTTCCCGTCCACGTGCCAGGTGCCACGAAAATACGATCCAAGTTGTCCGCGGCATCGATGGCATCCTGAATGGTTAGATAGTCGCCCGGGACGTCGTGGTCCGCCCCGAATGCACAGGACGCGATTCCCAAAATGGCAATGATGTGGGTGTACTGCTGCACGGTGGCCCTCCTCTTATCCTCGCCATTGTTTCAGAAGGCATGGCTAATGCAAGAATTGACGGTTCAATCGGCGTTGGCAGCATCGCCCCGGATGGTTCGTTCTGTCAGTTGGACACCCACCAACATCAGGCGGCTCCTCCCACCAATTGCTCAATACCCACCAATATCAAACAATAGAAGGGCCAGACATGTCTCCCACACGCCGCAAAGCAACTTATTGCCCCCTCATGGCCTTTCTGTGAGTGGATGTCTGGCACGTAAGCGGGCCTTGGGCGAGTTTGAAAACTCCGAAAATTCCTGTGGTATCGATATTTTTGCCATTTATCTTACTGTGGAGTAATGATTTGCTGTTAGTCTCACCTGTGATCGGGCCTTTGGAAGGGCTCTGGCGGAAGGTAAAGAGAGGAAAAGGAGAGACACTTATGAACGTACTTCAATTCGGCCTTGGTGCCGTTGCGACAGTTGCAGTCACCGGCCTTGCGTCGGCTGATGTCATCATGGACCAGATCGGAACGAT
>CAZGFN010000032.1:29938-30244 GCA_964524945.1 uncultured Isosphaeraceae bacterium | reverse complement strand
GATACGCATTTTGGCGACCTTGCTCAAACCGACATGGGGCGAAGCACGAATCGATGGGCTGACGATCGGGTATCAAAACTCCTTAATCCGCCCGATCATCGGATACGTCCCGGACTTTATTGGCACCTATGACGACATGCTGGTGTCGGAGTACCTCGAGTTCTTCGCTGCGTGTTACGACCTACACGGATCCAAGCGAGTCAAAGTCGTCGCCGACGTACTGGACCTCACCGACCTGCATCACAAAGTCGATGCGCAGGTCGCAGGACTCAGCCGCGGTATGAGTCAACGCTTGTCGATCGCCCG